>JAKLQL010000387.1 GCA_022013395.1 Acetobacterium sp. | reverse complement strand
TGACGCCATCAATGTCTCCGCTGGTATTTATGAAACCATGAATCAGGCCTGGGAACCGATTTCTTTTGCCGAAGGCTGGAAAATCTATCTCGCTGAAGCAGTTAAAAAAGCGGTTGATGTGCCGGTCTTTGGCGTCGGCGTGATCCGAAACCCGGACTTTGCCGAAAAAATTATTGCCGAAGGTCGTGTCGATGGGGTTACCATCGCCCGAGGTTTGCTGGCTGATCCGGATTGGGTGAATAAAGCAGCTGACGGCCGGGTTGATGACATCCGCCGTTGTATTTCCTGTCTGAACTGTATGGACTCGATGATTGCCAATGGCATGAAGGGTGAACCTTTTGCCTGTGCCATTAATCCCCGGGCAGCCCGGGAATGGTTCTACAATGATGCCCGCCAGGATGGCAATGACCGTCTGGTGGTGGTGGTGGGCGGCGGACCGGCGGGCATGGAAGCCGCTAAGAAACTGGCTGAACGTCAATTCAAGGTGGTCTTGTTTGAAAAAAGCAGTGAACTGGGCGGACAGCTCGATCTGGCCAATAAGCCGCCTCACAAAGAAAAAATCAATTGGCTGATTGATTATTATAAAACGCAACTCACTAAGCTGGGCGTGGATGTCCGACTCAATACTGCGGTAACCCATAATGCTATTACCGCCCTGAATCCTTATGCTGTTTTTGTGGGCACCGGTTCTGAATCCATTGTTCCCCAATCCATCAAAGGTGTCAAAAAAGCCAATGTCTGTACCAGCACCGATATTCTCACCGGCAAAGTCAATCTCTCCGGCAAAAAAGTATCTGTCATCGGTTCCGGCATGACCGGGGTGGAAACCGCTGAACTGCTGGAAACCCAGGATAATGAAGTCTATGTGATTGAAATGGCTGACCGCATCGGTCCGGATGCCAGCTGGCAAAGTTTCAGTGACGTCCAGGCTCGCCTGATTAAATTTGGAACGGTCTTTATGCCATCGCATAAACTCGTCGAAATTGAAGCTGTCTCCATTAAGCTGGAAAAGTCAGATGGTGAATTAGTGGATCTTCCAATTGATTATGTGGTTCTCTCCCTAGGCGTCAAAGCTGATCAAACCCTGGCTGATGAAATTGTCAGTCGCTTTGATAAGGTCGTCAAAATTGGGGATACCGCTCAAATTGGCCGCATTGCCAACGCCGTGGAAACCGGTTTTGTAGCCGCTTATCATTTAGTCTAAAATTAGCACAAACACTTAAACACTTTGTTTCGTAGCACTTAAAAAAATGGCAAACCGCTTTATCGGTTTGCC
>JAKLQL010000386.1 GCA_022013395.1 Acetobacterium sp. | reverse complement strand
ACACCCAATCCGGATGTGCTCTGTAACCGGGAAATAAAATTCAAACGCTTTTTGGATTATGCACTCAAAGTCGTCGGCGGCGATTATCTGGCCACCGGCCATTATTCTCAAATTGATTTTGTCAATGAACAATATCGGCTGAAGCGAGCCTTTGATCACAATAAAGATCAAACCTATTTTCTCTGTCAACTGGGACAAAAAGAGCTGGCTGATGTGATGTTCCCGATTGGACATCTTTCAAAAGACGAGGTACGGCACATTGCTGAGCGCAACAATTTGGCCACCGCCAAAAAGAAAGATTCCACTGGTATTTGCTTTATCGGTGAACGAAATTTCACCCAGTTTCTCAGCCAATATTTACCGGCTCAACCGGGAAAGATTGTTGATTTGGCTGGAAATGTAAAAGGCACCCATCAGGGCCTGATGTATTATACTTTAGGCCAACGAAAGGGTCTGGGGATTGGCGGCGAAGGAACCGGAGAACCCTGGTTTGTTGTCAGTAAAGACCTCGATAAGAACGAATTGGTGGTTGTTCAGGGCGAAAGCCATTCAGCGCTTTATTCAAAATCGCTGGAAGCTACCGAGATGAACTGGGTGGGCGGCTATCCACCGGCAAAAGAATTTAAATGTACGGCTAAATTCCGTTACCGCCAAGCGGATCAAGGGATCACCGTGCAGGTGGCACCGGATCGGATTTACGTGGCCTTTGATGAGCCCCAGAAAGCCGTGACGCCGGGACAGGTTGTAGTTCTATATCAGGATAATATTTGTCTTGGTGGCGGAACCATCGATTCCATCGAAATGATTTAATAAACTGCAAATGAGATATAAAAGAGCAAACTTAATTTAGCTTGCTCTTTTATTTTTTTTGAGTAAAAAGCTTGGTTTTATGGTAAACTATAGGTACTGACATCAATAGAATGGGTGCAGACCGTTAAAAAGTAAGTGAAAAATTGTAATTAGAGAGAATAGTGAGCAGGACGATAGGGAAGGATTGTAGAAAATGAAAACGCCGTGTAATAAATGTGGAAAAACAATCGGTTTTTTTGATAGAAATTATAAAATAGATAATGAAAAGTTAAAAATAAAATACGATGTTCTTTGCGGGGACTGTAATGGTGTCTTAAAAAAGGGTGTCGAAAAATTAGATGATATGTATCAATGGATGATGAACAATCTTAAGAAGAATAAAGATGTTCAAAAAAATGGGATGGTTTCAGTTGAGGCAGATCTGCTGATCCTTTTAGCAGTTGAGGCTCTTTTTTCAGTTGCGCCGGACTATTATCATCTGGACTCGCCTCTTAATCAGACCTTTATCCGAGCCAAAGAAAGCCGGGGCGTTGACCGGCAACGGGATATTGTGCGAATCGTTCACATTCTGCTGATGTATGGGTTTGAAGCCAATCTAAAAGAGCAGGGATTGGATTCAACACGTAATTTTATTGCCTATATGATCCAAAATGAACAGTTTCTGGAAGAAGTGGAAGTCAATTGTGGTGTTGAGGACGAACTTGTCAAAGCCAATGTATTTTTGAGCCGCCGCGGCCTGATTATTGATACCCTGGACAATCCCAAGTTAATCTACATTTCCATTCCCAGTGATTTACTGGTAGACTATCAGGTCGAATCATCTGAGATCATCAACGAGGTGATTCTGAAAAATGTTTTTTATCCCTGGGATAAGAAAAAAAATGTGGTCTTGACTCTTGTTT
>JAKLQL010000385.1 GCA_022013395.1 Acetobacterium sp. | reverse complement strand
TAGAACTGGAAATGCCAATTCGCAATATCGGTCGCGCTGAAGTTAAAATCAAAACCTATCAGGGCGTGATCGGGAAGCTGACCGTTATCATCAAAGGCGAAGCTTAGGAGCATCAGCGGTGATGAATCCCAAAGTTCCCCCACATAATATTGAAGCGGAGCAATCTGTTTTAGGCGCGATCCTGATGGATGAGTCAAACATTGCCCGGGCGGAAGAACTGTTATCACCCAATGATTTTTATCGGGGGGCTCATAAAGAAATTTATGAAGCGATGTTGGATCTTCATAATGAAAGAAAACCCATCGATACCGTGACGCTGATCAACGCCCTGAGAAATCGGGGCGTACTGGAAAAAATTGGGGGTATTGGCTATCTCAGTGAACTGATTGAAATGGTGCCAATCAACCGGAATTATCTGGAATACTGTCAAATTGTTCATGAGAAGGCGGTTATCCGCAATCTTATCCATACCGCCACCCAAATTCTGGAAGACAGCTATGGCCAGTATGATAACATCGGTGATGTGATTGATCGGGCGGAACAGGAAATCTTCAAGGTGTCTCAGGGACGCCGCACCGGAGATTTTCAAAGTATTCAGGAAACCCTGGCGACCACGCTGGCCCAAATTGAAGCCATTGAAAGTAAAAAAGGTAAGCTCACTGGAATCGAAACTGGTTTTACTGAACTGAACCATATTACCTCGGGTTTGCAGCCCTCAGACCTGATTATCGTGGCGGCCCGACCGTCCATGGGTAAAACCGCCTTTGCTTTAAATATCGCCCAAAATGCGGCGATTAAGGACAATCGTTCGGTGGCCATCTTTAGTCTGGAAATGTCCAAGGAACAGCTGGTTCAGCGGATGCTCTGCGCCGCCTCGCTGGTGGACAGCAACAACGTCCGAACCGGTAACCTCAGCAAGGAAGACTGGGAGCGGATGGTGGTAGGTTACAACACCCTTTACGGCGCCAGTATTTTTATTGATGACACACCGGGGATTACCGTGTCGGAAGTGCGATCTAAATGTCGGCGGTTAAAAACTGAAAAGTCGCTGGATCTGATTGTCATTGACTATTTGCAGCTGATGAGTGGCGGTAATCGCAGTGAAAACCGGCAGAATGAAATTTCGGAAATGTCCCGGGGGTTAAAAGCCCTGGCCAGAGAAATGGAAGCGCCAGTGATTGCTTTATCGCAGCTCAGCCGTGCCCCGGATGCCCGAACCGATCATCATCCGGTGATGTCGGATCTGCGTGAATCGGGTTCCATCGAGCAGGATGCCGATGTCATCATGCTGTTGTACCGGGAATTTTACTATGATAAAAATCCTGAATTAAAAAATCTCTCAGAGGTAATCATTGCCAAGCAACGTAACGGTCCAACCGGAACGGTGCGACTGGCATGGATTCCTGAATATACAAAATTCAACGATCTGGCGGTGGGTTATAATGAAGATGACTACGGCCCGGATGCGTTTGCATAAAAAGGAAGAACGAAATGAAATATGATGTCATTATCATAGGTGCCGGACCCGGCGGTATTTTTGCCGCCATGGAATTGGCAAAAAAGAATAGCGATTTAAAGATCTTAATGCTGGAAAAAGGGAACTCCATTGAAAAACGGATCTGTCCCAAACGAACCACGAATAAATGTGTCGGCTGTAAGCCTTGCAATATTACCACCGGCTTTGCCGGGGCCGGAGCTTATTCGGATGGCAAGCTGTCCCTCTCACCCGATGTCGGCGGCGAATTGCCCGAATACATCGGCTATAAAACCACGGTTGATTTGATCAAATATGTGGATGATCTCTATATTGAATTTGGCGCCGACAAACGGGTTCATGGACTGGATAATCCGGAAAAAATCCGGGATATCCGCACCAAAGCGATTCAAAGCAATTTAAAACTGATTGAATGTCCGGTGCGGCATATGGGCACCGAAGTGGGCTACACCATTTATCAGCGAATTCAGAACTATTTAATTAATGATTTAGGCATTGAGATTAAATTCCGCACCCCGGTGCAAAGCCTGGTAGTGGAAGACAATACCGTGGTCGGCGTCCGGACAAAAGACGAAACCTTGCGAGCCGACAAGGTGCTGGTGGCAGTTGGTCGAGATGGCTCCGAGTGGTTTACCAGCATGTGCGAAGAGTACAATGTTGAAACCAAGGTTGGCAAAATCGATATCGGCATCCGGCTGGAAACCCGTAACGAGGTGATGCAGGAAATCAACGATGCCCTCTATGAAGGAAAACTGGTCTATTACACCCCAACCTTTGATGACAGCGTCCGAACCTTCTGTTCCAACCCCGGTGGCGTTGTTTCCACCGAATATTACGATAATCAACTGGCGGTAGTTAATGGCCACAGTTATAAATCCGATGCCTTAAAAACCAATAACACCAATTTTGCTTTACTGGTCTCCAAAAGCTTTACCGAGCCATTTAGAGAAGCGGTGGCGTATGGCAAGCACATCGCCAGTTTAGGAAACATGCTGACTGGCAATAAGATCATGGTTCAGCGGTACGGCGATTTTTTAAGAGGCCGACGTACTACCGAAGAACGGCTTAACCGCAATAATATCCGACCAACGCTAATCGATGCCGTCCCCGGAGATCTCTGTTTAGTGCTACCCTACCGGATTATGAAAGACATTGATGAAATGATTCAGGCCTTAGATCATATCTCACCGGGTCTGGCCAGTGACGAAACCCTGCTTTACGGGGTCGAGGTCAAGTTTTATTCCAACAAGGTAACGGTCGATAAAAACTTCCAGTCCAGCATTAAAAATCTTTATGTGCTGGGTGACGGCGCCGGGGTAACCAGGGGACTGATGCAAGCTTCTGCCAACGGCGTGTTTGTAGCCAGAAACCTGTACAGCGAATAGATGTCCGGAAAACTATATATCGTCGGTACCCCCATCGGCAATCTGGATGATATGAGCATCCGGGGATTAAGGGTTTTGCAGGAGGTCGATCTGATCGCCGCGGAGGACACCCGCCATTCCATTAAGCTGCTCAACCATTTTGAGATTTCCAAAAAGATGGTCGCCTATCATCAGCATAATGAACAGCAGTCCAGCGAGGGCCTGATTGAACTGCTGAAGCAGGGCCAGAATATCGCCCTGATCTCCGATGCCGGGATGCCGCTGATCTCCGATCCGGGATCAGTGCTGGTTAAAAATTGCGTGGCCAATGACATTAGCCTGGAAGTGGTGCCTGGCCCCAATGCCGGGCTTTGTGGTCTGGTGTTATCGGGACTGGATACCCGCTCGTTTTTGTTTCTGGGCTTCTTAGGTAAAGAAAACAAAGCGATTAAAGAAGGACTGAAACGGATTGAAGCGTCGGAGTTCACCATTGTCCTCTACGAATCACCCCACCGCTTACCAAAAACTTTAGAAATTCTTGATCAGCACGGCTTGGGTCATCGGCAGATGAGCATTTCTAGAGAAATAACCAAGCGCTACGAAGAAACCCGTTATGGCACCATCGGCGAACATCTTCACTATTATCAGGAGCATAACCCCCGGGGTGAATACGTGCTTTGTATTGAAGGTCGAACCCCGGATGAAGGTAACACTGCCGCCGGTCTGGAGCTGGAAACCCTCAGTCTGGAAGAACATCTGGCTCATTATCTGAATACCGGACTGCCGGAAAAAGAGGCCATGAAGGCCGTTGCCAAAGACCGGAACATTTCCCGCCGGGACGTCTATAACGCAGTAAAACGATAAATCCCTTGAAATTATCTGGAATTAAAGTATAATAGGGATAGTTAAAAAATTTAGATAAAAATATATGATAAATGGCGATGAAGAGAAGAGTAAATGGGAAAGCTGTGAAGAGAGAGCCGGGTAAGGTGAAAGCCGGTGACAGAAAAAGCATTGAAGATGGCCTTGGAGTCTGTTTGGGTGAAGATTTTAGCCCGACCGCTTGACAGCGATAAAACTGAAAGTTTATAAAACTTATGAAGGCATTATTTGTGAGAGTAATGCGAACTAAGGTGGTAACGCGAAACCTTCGCCCTTAACTGGACGGAGGATTTTTTTCGGATGCGAATATAGTAAAGCGAGCTTCGCTGTCTGTCGATAAAACAATTTTTACACTAGGTCGTACAACATTTTCTTGTACTGTTCGCCTACACGTTACAAAATTGGTTATCGACAAACATCAAAGCAAGATAGGTCTGTGTCGAAAAATTTCGCAATTAACAAAAGAAGTAATAAAAAAAGGAGAAATTATGTCAGAAAAAACGTTTTATATCACCACCCCCATTTACTATCCCAGCGGGAACCTGCATATCGGCCATACCTACACCACGGTAGCCGCGGATACAATCACCCGGTTTAAAAAACTGAAGGGCTATGATACCTATTTTTTAACTGGAACTGATGAACATGGCCAGAAGATCGAAAAAATAGCCGCTGAAGCTGGCGTCGCACCCCAGGATTATGTCGATGGGATTGTTACCGGGATTAAAAACCTCTGGGATACCATGAACATCAACTACGATCAGTTTATCAGAACCACCGATCCTGAGCATGAAAAGACCATCCAACGGATTTTTAAAAAGCTCTACGAACAGGGTGACATTTACAAATCCAACTATGAAGGCTGGTACTGCACCCCCTGTGAATCTTTCTGGACTGAAAGCCAATTAGTCGACGGAAATTGCCCGGATTGTGGACGACCTGTGGAAAAAGCCTCGGAAGAAGCCTACTTCTTTAAAATGTCAAAATATGCCGATGATCTGCTCAAACACATCGAAGCCAACCCCGGTTTTATTCAGCCCGAGTCCCGCAAAAATGAAATGATCAACAATTTCATCAAACCCGGACTCCAGGATTTATGTGTCTCCCGAACCTCCTTTACCTGGGGCGTACCAGTGGACTTTGACCCCGGACATGTGGTTTATGTGTGGATTGACGCCTTGCCTAACTACATTTCAGCCCTGGGTTATCTCAATGACAAGCCGGATCTGATGGACCGCTACTGGCCGGCCGATGTCCATCTGGTCGGAAAAGATATTATCCGTTTCCATACCATTTACTGGCCGATTATCCTGATGGCGTTAGAATTACCGCTGCCCAAACAGGTTTACGGCCACGGCTGGATCCTGCTAAAAGGCGGAAAAATGTCCAAATCTGTGGGTAACGTTGTGGATCCTGTGGTATTAGTGGATAAATACGGCGTCGATGCCCTGCGTTATCATGTGCTGCGGGAAATGAGCTATGGTTCCGATGGGGTGTATAACGAAGACCTGCTGGTCAGCCACATCAATTCAGACCTGGCCAATGACCTGGGCAACCTGCTCAGCCGGACTCTGGCGATGACCGAAAAATATTTCGGCGGAATTATTCCCAAAGAACGGGAAAAAGAAGTAATCGACAACGAGATTATCGAACTGGCTGAAAAAACGCCCGGGATTGTCAGCGACTATATGGACAAGCTGGACTTCAGCCGGGCTTTGGAGGAAATCTGGAAGTTGGTTTCCCGCTCCAATAAATACATCGACGAAACTCAACCCTGGGTACTGGGAAAAACCCCGGAAAAACAGGCCCGACTGGCCCAGGTAATGTATAACCTGACCGAGTGTCTGCGGATTGTCACCGTGCTGATTTCAGCCGCGATGCCAGAAACCGCCCGAAAAATCGGCGAACAATTAAAATGTCCCGAAAACTGTTTAACCTGGGACAGCATCCAGCAGTTTGGCGGCTATCCCGAAGGACTCCAGATTGAACGCTGTGACGCCCTCTTCCCGCGAATTGAGCTGGAGAAAAAGGAAGAAAAACCGGTTAAAGAAGCGAAACCTAAAACTGAAAAAAATATAAAAGAAAATAAACCGGATAGTGAAAGTCAGGAAGAACTGCCAGAAGGCCTGATCACCATTGATGACTTTGCCAAGGTGCAGCTGCGGGTGGCCGAAGTCGTTGCCTGTGAGCCCCATCCTGATGCGGATCGCCTGCTGGTATTACAACTGATGGTTGGTCAGGAAAAACGACAAGTGGTCTCGGGGATTGCCAAATATTATGCCCCGGAAGACCTGGTCGGCAAAACCGTAATTCTCGTCGCCAACCTGAAACCAGTCAACCTCCGGGGCTTGGAATCCAACGGGATGATTCTGGCCGCCACCAAAGGCAAAAAATTATCCCTGGTTACCGTCGACGGCATCCCCTCAGGCGGCAAGGTTTCTTAATTGATCACTAAAAATTAAAGGCAAATAAAAAAGTCTAAACGGGGGTGTGCGTCCCGTTTAGACTTTTAAAATATGCTGGTATTAAAGGGTTTTCATGGCATCGATATATTCGTCTTTTTCACGAACACCGACAAAGCGGTTGACTGCTTCACCGTTTTTAAAGAAAACCACGGTGGGAATACTCATGACTCGGAATTGTTGGGCCAGGCTTTGGTTTTCATCCACATTGATTTTGCAAACCTTCATATTGTCGCCCAATTCCTGAGATATTTCGTCTATTGTCGGGGCCAGTGCTTTACAAGGTCCGCACCATTCTGCCCAAAAATCCACCATGACCGCTCCGTTATAGGATAAAATCTCGGTTTCAAAATTTTCCATATTGATACTAATAATTTTTTCACTGGACATGTTCTCTTCACCTCATAAATATATTTGCTCAAACATTATATAATAATTTCCGACAAGATTAAAGGATAAAAGTTAAATTTCTGATATTAAAGCGGAGCCGTTGTGTTAAAATATAGGCATGAAAAAGATGGATTTTAAAAAGAGTATCATAAAAAAAGAATTGAATAAACTAAACAAAAAAAACCAGCATCGCTTTCATATGCCCGGACATAAGGGCCGGGGTGAAGCCTTTGCTTTATATGACTATGACATCACCGAAATACCCGGGGCCGATAATCTCCACGATGCCCAGGGCGTTATTGCTCAAGCACAACAAAAACTGGCAGCAATCTATCATAGCGACGAAGCCGCCATTCTGGTTAATGGCACCACCACCGGGATTCATAGTGCCATCTTAGGAACCAGCGTCCCGGGAAAAAAACTGCTGGTGCCGATTAATTGTCATCGGGCGGTCTTTGGCGCCCTGGCTTTAGGCCGCATTGAAGGGGTTTTTATCGCACCGGAAATGCAGCCAGAAATGGGCTTTGCCATAGCTGTCAGCGTTGCCAGTGTCCACAAGGCGCTTACCGAACACCCGGACATCAATGGAATGATCCTGACCAACCCCAGCTATTACGGCACCACCAGCGATGTCAAGAAAATTGCTGAAGCCCTTCATGCCCAGGGGAAATTTTTAATTGT
>JAKLQL010000002.1 GCA_022013395.1 Acetobacterium sp. | reverse complement strand
TCGAAAAACCATGTTTATCGAAGAATTAAAACTGATTCATTATCGCAATTATGAAAATGAATTGATCACGCCTCAAAAAGGAATCAATATTATCGTGGGCGAAAATGCCCAGGGAAAAACAAATCTTATTGAAGCTATGTTTTTTTTATCCCGAGGTTACAGTCATCGTGCTTCAAATGTGGCAGAACTTGCCCAATGGGATCATGATGATTTTTTTATCAATGCCCGGGTTGTCAGTGAAGGGGTTAAACACACCCTCTCTGCCAAAAACCTTCAGGGGAAACGGCAGTTTTTACTGGACGGTAAAGTGAAAAAAAGAGATAAGATCAATGGGATTTTTAATACCATTCTCTTTGAACCGGATGATTTAAAAATAGTCAAAGAAGGGCCGGATAAAAGACGGCGGTTTCTCAATCAGGAAATATCCGGCTTCCGGCCGGAGTATCACTATATTTTAAGAGATTATGAAAAAATATTAAACCAGCGCAATTCCCTGTTAAAAAATATTCATTATCAGCCCAGTTTAATTACAACCCTGGACGTTTGGGATGAACAGCTGGTTCAAACAGGGGTTCGGTTAATGAATCATCGGATTCGTTATCTGCATCGGCTCAATCGGGAAGCAAATAATCTGCATAAAATACTCAGTCTTGGAAAAGAAACTCTTTCACTATCCTATCTGAATAATATTATCGATTCAATAGAAGAATTATCAGAACTTAAAATGATCTTTAAAAAACGTTTAGAATCCAGTCGAGAAGAAGAAATTTCACGAGGTTCCACCATTTATGGACCCCACGTGGACGACATGCTCATTCAAATTAACGGCAAAGATGCCAGGCGCTATGGATCTCAGGGTCAACAGCGTTCAGCCGCCATTTCCCTGAAATTATCCCAAATAGAGATATATTATGACAATACCGGGGAGTACCCGGTGGTTCTTTTGGATGATATCTTTTCAGAATTGGATGAACATCGACGAAACAGCATTCTCTCGCTTTTAAATAAAACCCAGGCCTTTATTACCTGCACCGAAGATATTTTAAATGATCAGTGTATTGTAAAAAACAGCATTGAGATTGTTCAGGGTAAGGCCCAGGTAATCAATAATAATTAATAAACCATGAAAATCAGGAGGAAAACATGCCAGAAAACAAATCAGATAATTATACAGCTGATCAGATACAAGTCCTCGAAGGATTAGAGGCTGTTCAAAAAAGACCGGGAATGTACATCGGCAGCACTGGGTCCCGAGGCTTACACCATTTAGTTTATGAGGTGGTGGATAATAGTATTGATGAAGCCCTGGCCGGCTATTGCAAAAATATCAGTGTTACCATCCATCAGGACGATTCGATTACCGTTGTCGATGATGGTCGGGGGATTCCCACCGGGATGAACCAAGCCCAGGGAAAAACTGGGGTAGAGTTGGCCTTAACCGTTCTTCATGCCGGCGGTAAATTCGGCGGCGGCGGATATAAGGTATCCGGTGGTCTGCATGGGGTTGGGGTATCCGTTGTTAATGCCTTATCTGAAAAATTGACCATTGAAGTCAAACAAAAAGGCCAGATCTTTTTTCAGACCTATGAAAAGGGAAAACCAACCAGTGATCTGACCGTCACCGGAACCACCAACCGCACTGGAACTACCGTTTATTTTAAGCCCGACAAAGATATTTTTGACGAAACCGTCTATGACTTTGATATATTAGAACATCGATTAAGAGAATTAGCGTTCTTGAATAAAGGCGTTTCGATTAATCTAACGAATGAAAAAGAATCACCTAAACGGAAAGAAACCTATTATTATACCGGCGGGATTTATTCCTATGTGGAATACATGAATCGTAATAAAGATCCACTTTATGATAAGATTACCTA
>JAKLQL010000384.1 GCA_022013395.1 Acetobacterium sp. | reverse complement strand
GATCCCCGGATACTCAGCTTCATCCATTATCTCACCAATGCTCTTGATATAAAAAGATACACCATCGTCCAAGGGAACCGAGGCAATCGAAGTAACGATCTGCGCAACATCTTCAGCATTCACATTGATTCCTTTTACCGTGGCATCTAAATCCATGGTCGATCGGGCGTTTAACCCGATCATCGCCGTTACTAGAATTCCCCCCTTCAAAATGAATTGATCTTTATATTCAGAAAGAGAAATTCGCTCCAGAAATCGTTCCATCATATAATGTCGCAGCAGCATCTGGGCATCCGCTGCTTTCTTTTTTGATACATTACGGATCAAATCCTTCAATTGTTTTGATGTCTTAATCATAATAGCACCTCCAGATATTGTCGCAATATTTTTTCAACCCGAAACAGGGATGCATACTGCATTAATGTTCGCAAATTCTTATCTTTGCGTCGGACATATTGCTTTATTGCGTCTTGAAAGGTTTGGATTTCAACCCCTTTGCGACTGCGGATCAGATCACAGATGGTTCTTTCCATATCATAAACCGGAACCGTATGTCCAAAGGACGTCTGAGCAGTAGTGCAGCCTACTCCATGAAGCTCGGGCTTAACCGTATAAACCTGGACTCCATCGGCTTTCAGCCGGTTGGGATTATAGCCAGTCTTAACTGTAATCGAATAAGGAGCTGGTTCCCGGTCCGTCAAATCATGAAGAAACAAAGCGGTTTCGTGAGAAAAGACCGCTTGTTTACTGCGAAGATGAATCAGATACAGCGTATCGATCCAGGCATCCGCTGAAGCATAGACGCCATGGGCCACCTGTTCCAGTTTTTTCTCTTTGATATAATCATAAAAAACAGGTTTAGAAATTCCTTCGGCAACAACCTGCGAAGTTTGAACAATGCCGTCATGATCGGCTATCAATTTATCCAGCTGTTCGTATTGTTTCACGATTCCACTTCCTTTCATTCTAATATTATAAACATTATTAGTACGAAAGTAAATATGCTGAATGATCTATTCATAAACCGAAATCGAAAAGAAGAAAACGGCTCCACTCTATGGTGTGCCCTTGGCGCACCTACCGTATTACGACAATTATCAAGAACCGCAAGGGAATTTGATTAAAACCATTGAAATTTTGTTACTTTGCTTGGTGGAGGCGAACCGTACCGGTTCGAGGTGACAATTTGCACTGAAGATTACCGGCATAATTAAGCTCAATTACACGTTCTTACAAATGGCGTTCTCTGAGGGATTCGAACCGGTGTGCGAAGTTTAATTAAATTACAAAAAAGAACCTCTAAAGAAGTCTTTTTTTGTCAACAGTCTCATCGGTCTTGCAATACATGTGAAACTAGACCATAAAGCGATATCCCACGCCCCAAACCGTTTGTATATAGATAGGGTTGGACGGATCTCTTTCAATTTTTTCTCTCAGACGATTAATATGAACAGCAACGGTCTTTGTATCACCAAAATTGTCCATTCCCCAGATCCGTTCATACAAAGTTTCCTTGCTAAAAACAATATCCGGATTAGTTGCAAAAAATAAAAGCAATTCAAATTCTTTGTTCTTAAACTCAATCTCTTGATTATTTACAATTATCCGATGCTTTTCAATATCGATTTTTATATCACCAACGTGTAATACTTGATGTTTAGTCGGTTGACTACCGATCAATCTTTCGTATTGTGCTAGATTTGCTTTTACCCTCGCGACAAGTTCTGTTGGCGAGAAAGGTTTCGTTATATAATCATCAGCTCCCAAACCCAATCCCCTAATTTTGTCAACATCTTCTGTTTTTGCTGTTACCATAATTATCGGTATATCAATGATACCTCTTACCTGTTTGCAGATTTCATGGCCATCGATTCCAGGGAGCATAAAATCAAGTAAAATTAAATCAAATATGCCGGATTTAATATGGTTCAAACCCTCTAATCCGTCTTTTGCGATTAAAACTGAAAACCCGTTGATTTCCAAGAAATCGCTTTCAATTTCTGCAATAGCTGAATCATCTTCAATAATTAGAACTTTCTTCAATACGATCACCGCCTGCATCTAGCGGGAATCGTAGCACTATGGAAAGTCCACCATTAATAACATTCTCAGCCCGGATTGAACCACCCAATCGTTCCAAAATCTTTGCCGTAATTGCCAGTCCTAAACCGCTGCCTTTACTCAAATTACTTCTTGACGGGTCGACCCGATAGAAAATGTCGAAAAGGTGCTCAAGGGCTTCACATGGAACGCCTGGGCCGTTATCTGAAAATGAAACAAACACATCTTCTTCTTCATCCCAAATGGTTATATCAATAGTGGCCGGTTCTTTATTTTTATATTTGACACTATTTTCTAAAATATTAATAATGGCATTTCGAAATTGAATGCGATCGATTTTCGCAAATTCCTGTTTAGATTGGTTATTAAAATCAATAATTAGTCCCTTTTTCTGATATTCTTCAGAAATAGAGCCAATGAACCCCTTTAATTCTTCACTAATTTCAACACGTTCCAGATTAAATGGAAATTCCCCAATATCAATTTTTGAAAATAGAAATAATTGATTAACGATATATTCCAAATCATTTGTCTTCTCTTTTATAATGTTTAAATAATGCTT
>JAKLQL010000383.1 GCA_022013395.1 Acetobacterium sp. | reverse complement strand
CATTTTTCGCTCCTTTCGCTTGCTTTAAGGAGTATAGCACTCATAAATAGGGTTGTAATTATACGATTATTCGAAGTTGTCGGGAATTTAGACAAACAGGGCTATTTGTCTTAAAATGAAAACGGTCTCCTTATTTTTTTTAAGGTTTGACCGCTAAATAAAAAAAAGATTCCCTATTAAAATAAGGAATCTTTTTTCATATCACGTTAATTAACCGGCATAATAGCTCAATTTATCCAATAAAACGCCTTTTGACTGAAGTCCGACAATGGTCTCAACCACTTCACCATTTTTGAAAATCTTCATGGTTGGGACACTCATTACCCGGTATTCCTGAGCAAGGGTCTGACTTTGATCGATATCAACCTTATAAATGACGGCCTTGTCCTTTAGCTCATCCGCTACTTCTTCCAAAATAGGCGCCAGTGCCTTACAAGGTCCGCACCATGTCGCAAAAAAATCTACCAACACAACGCCTTTGCCTTCTGAAACCAAGGTTTTAAATTCTGTCTGATCAATAATCTTTGCCATCTTTTTATCTCCTTCTTACTAATTGACTTTCGCACTCAGTGTATTTATTTTTTCGGCAATTTCTGCCAATTCTTCCAAACATTTTTTATTTTCAAGCGCCGGCAATTCATCGGTATGAGAGAACTGTACAAAACCGACTTCATCACAGCTAAGGGTTTTTTGGTACCATTCCAGCGTGTTATCCATCGCCTGGAACTGACGGGGATAATGTGGCGCCCCACCAACACCGATAATCAGAATTTTTTTCTTTTTGATCGCTGATTTATCTTTAAGATTATAAATCATTTGAGTCCGGTCAATCAGTGCCTTTATCTTTGATGGAAACGCACTAAAATAAACGGGACTGGCCACAATCAATAAATCACAGGACTCCATTTTTTTATAAATTTCTGTCATATCATCTTCAATGACACATTCCCCCTGATGCGGGATACAATAATCACAGGCAATGCATGCCTTAACGTCTATTTTATTGACATTATAAACAAATAGTTCATGTTCTATTTCAACTTTGTTCAAAAAGTAATCTAAGGCCTTCTGTGTATGATGACCATTCCGATGACTTCCCATAATTGCTACAATTTCCATTGGCTTTCCTTTCCTGATGGTTTTGTATTTATTTAGGAGTATTATACCCGATTTATGATCATATTAACAATACCTAATCTTATGGGTGTCATTCATAAATTTATTTTCAAAAAAGAAAAAAACCGAAGCCGTGTGAAAAGCGTTCGGTTTTTTCTAAAAACTTTGAAAGAGGGTAACTTGTTATAACCAAATAATACTCTAAATTCCTTAAGTTATCCTTAAAGCTATTATATTTTGACCTGTTTTTTTAAAGAATCATAGAATTTCCCCGTACATTGGATCTTCGCACAACAAATTTTTCCCTGTGCTTCGTATTGAATGACATATTTTCGTTTACCATCCATATTTGTCAGCGTAAAGTTGCGCATTTGCCCTTCGATTTTTTTTGCTTCTTCCGCCGGCAGGACTTTTTTGATGTCATTAATATTTATTTCCAATACCGTTTTGTTCCAGAAAAAAATTTTTCGATTAATCGTCAATCCTTCGTGAGTCAGGATCATTTCATAAGCGGTTGTGATAAATCGCAGGGAAAGAATAAATCCGCCCATCATAACCACCAAACTAAAAACGCCAAAAATCGTTTTTAACTGATAATCGTCCAACCGGCTGGCAAACTGATTGTACAGAATTGTATACCCAACAATCACGATCATCAGGATGATCAGGGTCGTGATACTGATTTGTTTACTTTCAAGTGTTTCCCGTGCTTTAACTGCCATATTTCCTCCATGTTTTTGTACTGTTTTTTTATTATAACTCATTGATCTCATAAAAAAAAGAGCTTTAGCTCTTTTTCGAGTGTCATTTCTTATTCTTCTGGTGAAAAATCTTCTTTTCCGACTCCACATAATGGACAAACCCAGTCTTCGGGAATATCTTCAAAGGCAGTTCCCGGAGCAACGCCGCTATCTGGATCACCCAGTTCCGGATCATAAACATAGCCACAAATATCACATACGTATTTTTGCATTTTTTCCTCCTGTAGACATCAATTGATATCAAATTCTTTCTTGAGTACTTATTTACCCATGAGAATCATCTTTTAACATAAAATTTTCAAAATAATAAATGAGTTTACTTAAATGACCTATTTAGCTTGAGACATGTTAAAGGCACCTCCCAGATTTTCTGAAAAGTGCCTTTTCTCAATACTTCTAACTAGTCTTGAACGATCGCTTCTACTGGACATTGTTCTGCACAAGAACCACAGTCAGTACAAAGAGCTGCATCAATAACGTAGATATCGCCTTCAGAAATTGCTTCTACTGGACATTCGTCAGCACAAGAACCACAAGCGATACATTCATCTGTAATTTTATAAGCCATTTAAAAACCCTCCTTTTAGCATTAACAACATATTTATTATATCCTTTTTTGTTATGAAATCAAGATGATTATTTGTCTTTTTTGACTTTTTCGTATTTTTTTACTTCAATTTCTTCCAGAAGATATTTTTTCACCTCGGTTTCGTCTTTATTCACTTGAATTTTAACGAAAACGGTTTCTTCCAGAATGCTTAACTTGAATACTTCACCTTCACCGTCGGCGGTAATGACTCTTTGTCCCACCTTCGGCAATTTTTTTGAAACTTCTTCGTAAAACTCTTGTTCATAGGTCAGACAACATAGCAATCGACCACAGATCCCAGATATCTTTGTCGAATTTAAGGAAAGATTCTGTTCTTTGGCCATTTTTATCGATACCGGGGTAAAATCTCCCAGCCATTGGGCACAACAGGTTGTTCGCCCACAGACGCCCAGCCCTTTGAATATTTTTGCTTCATCCCGAACGCCGATTTGTCTGAGCTCAATTCGCACCTTAAAGATCGATGCCAGATCTTTGACCAATTCTCTGAAATCCACTCTTCCTTCGGCGGTAAAATAAAAGATGGCCTTTTTCTGGTCAAAGGTGTACTCCACATCGATCAGCTTCATCTCCAGCTTGTGTTTTTTTGCCTTAGTGGTAAAAATCTCTTTGGCATCTTTCTCATTTTGCTTGAGCTTATTATATTCCAGGGTGTCATTTTCGGTAGCCTTACGGATAACCGGTTTTACCGGCGCCACCATCTCTTCTTCATCCACAACTCTGGCAGTTAAGGCAATTTCACCATACTCAATGCCTCTGACGGTTTCCACTATAACCGGATCAAACTGGTCAAACTCAATATCTAAGGGATCAAAATAATATATTTTACCCACTTTTTTAAATCGTACACCGACGACTGATTTTCCCATTGGATTTATCCTTTCTGAATTTTCATTATTTTAATGAAACACTTTTCCCATTGTAATCTTAAATTAACATTATATTGTATTGTCGCCATCATTTCAAATAAAGTTTTAATAATGGCTTGATTTTTTTCGTTTCCCAGCAATTGATGATAGGCTTGATGAGCCGGGTTTGGCTGACCGCCATTGGGTAAGGGGTGCCCCGCCAACAACAGATCCACCTCATAGAACCAGTGAATAAAAAACTCCAGCATCTCCTGGCTGATCAGTTTTTCTTTGGATAAGGCCTCGGCCAGGGTAAACACCTTGATTTCATCCCCTTTTAACAGGCTGTAAACTTCCCGGAGATAATGGGTTCGCTCTTTTTGGATCTCACTGTTATTTAAGAGATACAAGGCCATTCCCGGGGAGCCACCTGACGCCATCAATGTCTCGGCGATGGCTTTTTGATCAAATTCACCTTGATCAGAAATTATTTTCTCGATATCCGGAAAGTTCAGCGGTTGGAAGTGATAGCTTTGACACCGGGATCGGATCGTCGGTAAAATCGTTTGGTCGTGGCTGGTGATGAGAATAAAGATATTATAGCTCAGTGGCTCTTCCAATGATTTCAGCAGACTGTTCTGAGCCTCTGGGGTCATTCGTTCGGCCCCATCAATAATGTTGATCCGCCAGTTGCCGGAATAAGGTTTGATCGACAGCTCACTGATCATCGCCCGAACCTGACTGATCTTAATGCTGGTCTCCCCAGGTTTTGGCCCGATGATTTTTACGTCCGGGTAATTTTCATGTTCGATCTGGGTACAGACCGTGCAATGACCGCAACCTTTGTTGGTTTCATCCCGGCATAACAGTGCCTTGGCAAATTCCCGGGCGGTTTTCTTTTTACCAATGCCATCCATTCCTGAAAAAAGGTAAGCATGGCTTACCTCGTTGGTATTTATTTCTTTGCTCAGGTGATTTGTAATGGTTTGATGACCCTGTATCTTTTCAAACATTGTTTTCCCTCTCAGATGGCCCCATTAAAAACTTAATTCGGCTTTGATTTATTTTCCTCATCGTCATCGTCGCCCATGGCCATTTCCAGTTCTTCATCCAGTTCGGCACTGAATTCCTCATAATCCAATAGCCTTACGGCATCATCATAATCGCTCTCTCTAACGTAAACTTCGATGTGGGCAGGCATAAAATTACCCATAAAGATGCTACGAATCGGGCCGCCAAAACCTTTTTCCCGGGTGATTACGGGAATGCCATTGGCACTGAGATAATTTTTAAGCAGGATAAACTCCATATCCGTGTCGGCCATAGTTAAATAGGTATATTGATCTTCAATCATTTACTTTACTCTCCTTTATGCATTCCCAGATTTGCTCATGGATGCTTTCGATGCTTCTTAGCCGATTATCTTGGACGCAATTTATTTCAGTCCAGCCATATTCCTCAACCAGTGCCAGCGCACTATGGTAGGAATCCAGGAGATGTTCAGGACTATTTTCATGGATATCTTTTTCTTGTTTGCCGGTTATTTTATTATGCCGGTTTTTAATCAACTGCTGGTTGATCGCTGGCGGAATGTTAAGGAAAAATACCTGATCGGGAATCGGCAATCCATAAAGATTGAATTCAAAATCCCACAACCAGTCAAGAAAACGTTTCCGTTCCTCGGAATCCTTTATTTTTCCAGCCTGATGCACCATATTAGAGGTGGTATAACGATCCACCAAGACCAGACCACCCTGATTAAGAAAGTCCTCGTAATCTTCCTTATAGGAGGCATAACGATCGGCGGCATAAAAGGTGGAGGCAATATACGGGCTGATGGTGCCGGGGTCTTTTCCAAATGCCCCTTCCAGATATAATTTTACCATGGCTGAGGATTTTTTGTCATATCGGGGATAAGAAATTTTCATCACTTTTTCACCCTGTTTTAATAATCGGTCGTAAAGTAATTGGGTTTGGGTTTGTTTTCCGCTGCCATCCACGCCCTCAATGACGATCAACTGACCGTTATGTTTTTTATCCATGTTGAATGGCTCCTTTTTTATTAACGTGAGTTCTCTTTTTTCATCAATCCCCACCACCGCCACATCGTAATCCAGCAGATGATTTAAATAGCTTGCCATTTCCAGAGTCATGCGACTGCCGGGCAGCAAGACCGGAATTCCCGGAGGATAGGGGATAATAAAATCGCCGACGATTGCTCCGACGCTCTGATTCAGGCTCTTTTTCTCTTTCACAGCCGAGTGCAGCGCTTCCCAGAGCGGCATTTCAGTTTTAACCGCAGTGGCCAAGTTCATGGTTTTCCACCGATGGGTGTGGGTTGGTACGGCTATTTTTTGGGATTGATTGATTTTCACCTTTTTATTTATATCACAGATAGCTTGGGTTAAGCTTACTAAATCTTCCCGGGTGGTACCCATGCCGGTCATCGCCAGCACGTGGTTGTCACCGGACATTTCACATTGGATGCCATATCGGCTTAACAACAGGGTTTCCACTTCTGCCCCGGTTATTCCCCGGGTCTGAAACAGCCACTTGCTGCGGTCATAATCACAATCCGTCCCGTCCTCTTCATAAAGGACGATGGGGGCGTTTTTATGCTGATTCTGACAGTAATCTTTATGGGCTTCGACGATGGTTTCAAAGATTGCTTCACCTTTTTCGAAGGCCGCGTCGACGGCTTCTTCCACCGAGATCATCAGCGGATAGCTGGGGGATGAGCTTTGTAGCAGTGCCAGAAAGGATCGGATCTTCTGGCGGTCGACCCGTTCGCCCTGAAAATGAATCAGCGAGCTTTGGGTAAGCGATCCCAGTATTTTGTGGGTGCTTTGAATCACCACATCAGCACCGGCTGACAGAGCGTCCATTGGTAAGTTGTCATTAAATTTAAGATGGGCCCCGTG
>JAKLQL010000382.1 GCA_022013395.1 Acetobacterium sp. | reverse complement strand
TCTTAAGATTTTTAATGAGGCTAAGCATACCACTGACAAACTAAACATCAAACAATTCATCCGTAGCTTTACTGGCGTGCGGGCAGTAAGCTCCACTGATGACTTTATTATCGAAGCAACTCCAGTTACCGGGTTTATTAACTGTGCTGGTATTCAATCGCCAGGATTAACTTCTTCTCCAGCGATCGCTGAAATGGTTCTTAACCTATTAAAGGAGTTAAACTGTCCATTTGAAGAAGACCCAAATTTCAATCCATATCGGGCCCCCATTGTTACCCTCACCGAACTGAAGCCCGTTAAAGAAATCCAACCACTTGTGGATATGGAGTCCAGTCCTGAAAAAATAATTTGCCGTTGCGAACAGGTCACTGAAGCAACCATCATTGACGCCATGAATCGGGGCATTCCCGTAACCACCATTGATGGTATCAAACGTCGTACCCGGGCCGGTTGCGGTTGGTGTCAGGGAACTTTCTGTCGTCCCCGAGTCGCTGAAGTGATGGAACGTGTTCTTGGCCATGAAATTGACGCCGGTTTTGATACTGAACATAGTGGCGTCAATCGGGTTGGAAAAAATGAAATTGTCGATTATATTCAAAATAACACTAAGTAAAAACTCAATTTAATTCACTTATCTTAAATCAAAAAAGAGCAGCAGATTTGAAATCTACTGCTCTTTTTTTTGATTTAACTGGTTTATTTTATCCCTTCTTCTTACTCAGATAAAAACTCCTTAATAAATAACTGGATTACGAAAATAATCATTGACAAGATTATTGCAACCGTTTATAATAACAGTAAATAAAAGATCATTTACTAAAATAACAGTAAATAAAATCTATACTACTAAAAAATTATGTTTGAAGTTTATAAGTTTTTATCCCTCTTATATCACTTCAAAAATTCCCAAACAGCACTAAGAAATTAATTATCTAACTATCAAGGAGGCTATAAACAATGTTAACTGTAAAAGAGAATTTAAAAGAAGTCATGACCGGTGGAAAACCAGATCGTTTTGTCAAACAATATGAATTTCTACAAATGATTATGAGCGTACCATCTGGTCGTATCAAACCCCAACTGGGTGAAGAAGTAATCAATGAATGGGGTGTTACCATCCGTTGGCCAGAAGGTCAAATTGCCTCTTTCCCAGTACATGATGCTCAACATGTTGTTCTCGAAGATGTTACCGAATGGAAAAAATATGTTAAAGCTCCAAGTATGGAACGACCTGCAGGTGCATGGGATCAGGCCATTGCTGACGCAAACGCCGTTGATCGGGACAATAAATATGTTGGTGCATTCATCGCTCCCGGCTTATTTGAAATGACCCATTATTTGATGGGTATGGAGAATGCACTAATGAGTTTCTATGAAGAACCGGAGGCCATGCATGAACTGATCGATTATTTAACAGAGTTTGAACTGGATTATGCCAAAGCGTTGGTCGAAAATCTGCATCCTGATGCAATTTTACATCATGACGACTGGGGCAGCCAGATTTCCACCTTCCTTTCTCCAGCAATGTTTGAAGAATTCTTTTTAGAATCCTACAAAAAAATCTATGGTTTTTACAAAGCGAACGGCGTTGAACTGATTGTTCATCACAGCGACAGTTTTGCGGCAACATTGGTACCCTATATGATCGAAATGGGAATCGATATCTGGCAGGGCGTTATGAATACGAACAATATTCCTGAAATGATCAAACAATACGGCGACAAGATTACCTTTATGGGTGGAATCCACAGCGGTATCATCGATCATCCAGACTGGTCACAAGAACAGATTGCAGCTGAAGTCAAAAGAACATGTGAAGAAAACGGAAAACTTTATTTCATTCCAAGTTCATGTCAGGGATTGCCAGGAAGTTCATTCCCAGGCGTTTACGAAGCTACCGATGTTGAAATTGAAAAAAT
>JAKLQL010000381.1 GCA_022013395.1 Acetobacterium sp. | reverse complement strand
TAAATCCAATCACAAACAAGGGGATAATCCCTAACATGCTTAACCGGGTATTACCGGTAAGGGTTGTTGTCAAGGCCATGATCGTCGGGCCCATAATGGCTGAAAATTTACCGAAAATATTATAGAAGCCAAAAAATTCATTTGATTTTTCCTTCGGCACAATCTTAGCATAATAAGACCGACTTAATGCCTGAATGCCGCCCTGAGCAGATCCAATCATCGCCCCCAGAATAAAAACATGCCAGATCGAAGTGATATACATTGCCGCTACGCAGGAAATGATGTAGGTAAAAATACCAACAATGATCATGACTCTGGTTGAAAACCTTTTGGCCAAAATTCCATAAAGAATTGCACAGGGAAATGCAATCAACTGGATGATCAGCAGAATTCCCAGCAAAGTGAAGGTATTCAGGGAATCACTGCCCAAAATTGCTGTCGCATAAGGGACCACCATTTTAATGATGGTATCAACACCATCAATGTAGAAAAAGTATGCCGCTAAAAAGATAAAAACGTTTTTGTGATGGCTGATATTCTTGAAGGTATCAGCCAGGCGTTTAAAACTGTTAATCACTGGCCGGGATTCCGGTTCAATATAGTGTCGCTGTTTGACGTCTTTTATCATCGGGATGGTAAAAAGCCCCCACCAGAGGGCGGTGACAATAAACCCGATCTGATAACCAATCGCCTTGTCCATCCCCATCAGAAAAATCAACGCCAGACTGATTCCAAACGGAATGACACTGGCGATATAGCCAAAGGCAAATCCCGTGGTTGAAACCTTATCCATTCGTTCATCACTTGAAACATCGACAATAAAGGCATCATAGAAAATATTCGCCCCCGAAAAACCAATGGCTGATAAAACAAAGAAAAAAATTAACAGCTGCCACTGTCCGCTTGCCGGTGAAACCAAGGCCAGGGCGGCCGTTGCCAAGATACCAAGTAGGGTAAAGAAGACAAAAAAGCGCTTTTTCTTGTCCTTATAATCGGCAATTGTTCCTAACAGCGGGCTTAATAAGGCGATTAAAATACTTGCCATTGAATTAAAATATCCCAGATCCATACTGCTTTGGACATTATCAAACATCCCAAACACAATTGGCAGCAACGCTGTTGTAACTGCCATCGAATAAGCTGAATTTCCACAATCAACTAGAACCCACGAAATTTCTTCTTTACTTAATTTCATTAATACTCCCTCCATTTTTTTATCACTAACATACACACGGGGACATTTTGATTGGCCTGCCCTGATAAAAGCATGACCAACTAAACGTCCCCGCATTAATTAACCTGAAATTTACTGCTGCTCATATGGAACCACAAAGGTGAAGCGGGTATACTTGCCCAACTCGGTGTCGATGCCGATTTTTCCACCGATTTTGCTGATTTCTGAATAAACTGCCGCCAGGCCTACCCCTCTTCCGGAATACAAATCGACGGTACTCTTAGTAGAAAAGTCGTCCCGAAAAATCGTTGCCAGCATTTGTTCCCGGGTGAGCGTTGCAAACTCCGCTGCTGAATAGATTTGCTTTTCCAATGCTTTTTTCTGAATGTTCTCCAGATCAATACCATTGCCGTCATCAGCCAGGCTAAGTACAAATTGATCGCCTTCATTTTTCAGTTCACAGGTAATTGTCCCACATTCTGATTTTCCGGAGCACTCGCGCTCATCCGGGTCTTCGATCCCATGATCAGTCATGTTGCGAAACACGTGAACCAGGGATTTCATAAAGGCAGCATAGTGATCTCGATTGATATAAATATCATCACCGCTAATAATAATATCACCGATATCTTTGCCAAAGCGATCTGCCAGAGTTTTTACATAATCGTTATAATCCTTGATCAGGTCTTTTACATTAATGTGGAAAAGACGATGAAACAGATTGAGAACCGCTACTTGCTCGTCATTCTGGAACACCGCAGTAATTTTATTTTCTATTTCTGTCATCCGCTGCCGACTGACAGTAACCCGGTCTTCCTTTTGAAAATAATGACTCCCCAGAGCTTCGGTGATAATTTTGATATCCGCTGCCAACAGTTGGTCACAGTCGATCTGCCCAATCAATTCCCGAATTTCATCAGTGGTGACGGTATCACTATTTTTTTGCATCTCACTTAAAGTGTCTTCCAAATGATGTAAGCCTTCAGAGGTATGATGAAGCGCATTAAGGGCAAAATCACCTTTCATGGTATGAACAATCCGAAAAACAACCTGCAGAATTAATTGGGGGCTCTGGTTGTTATCCAGCAGCGGTAATACATCCTGTTTAATAAACCCATGCAATTCCTCAATCGCCTGAGTGATTTCGCTTTTACTGCTGATGGCTCGGACAATCAGTTTGATATTATTTTTTTCTTCAATCGTCTTTAGCTCCAACGCTTTTTTTTGCGTAATATCGGTCAATATCATCATAATTGATTTTTCCGTCTGATGGGGAATGATTTTATATTCAGTGTGAATAAACCGATCATGAATTTTTAATTCTGGCTGTAAAACAGACAGGTAAACCTTATTTTGGACTGCATCCCCACTACAAAAAACATTTTCAAAAACATTTTGCATCATCCCGATGCAGTCATGGTCGACATAATTTTTGAGCACTGTTAAAAAATGCTGATTACCGATTGAAAAACCGAAAATGCTATCACACTCCCGGCTGTATTCTTCCGAAATAATTAAATCGCTGCCAAAGAAAAGAAACCCCTGTCCGGCATGATCCAATAGATTTTTGATGGCGGCATTCTTTTGCTCGATCTCATCACGGTACCGTTTTTCGGCTTCATGGGTCTCTTTTAAAATACGTTGCTGGTCATTCAGAAGTTCAATTTCCCGCTCCTTGGTTTTAGACATTTCGATTAAAAACTCTCTGATGTTGACAACCCCGGCATAGTTTTTATTTTCCAAAATCACGATAAAATCATAAATACTGTCCTGGTTTCTGCTCATAGCGATAAAACCAAGTTTAGCCATATCACAACTTTTATCCACACAGGTAAGATCCGGTTTCATCAGCAAGGTAACCTCGCGATCCATATACAAAGCATAGCCAAATTGGCTGCCTATTTTCTGGTAGAAATCATTCCGCATCAAAATACCTACCGGTTGTTCATCATGAACGATAACGACGCCTTCGGCTTCTTTGTTTTGCTCAAAATAGTGATGAATCGTGCTGCCTCTCTCCATCGCTGAAAAGGTTGGAACCGCCTGCGCCAGTTTAGCAATCGTCTCAATCATGGCAAATCTCGCCCGCTAACAATTTATTCTAGTGCTTCAGCAATCGTACTGATGACCAGATCATTGGCAAAAGGCTTGGTGATATAATTTTTAGCTCCGGCATTCAGTGCCTCCAGAATGGTACTGCCTTTGCCTAATGCGGTAATCATCACCACTCTGGCCGCCGGATTAACTTTGATAATATTTTTTAAAACCGTTATCCCATCCACATCGGGCATGGTAATGTCCATGGTGACCAGATCTGGGGACAGGTCTTCATACTTTTTCAGACCCACCGTACCATCACCAGCTTCTCCAATAATTTCATGATCTGCGGTTTCCAGAATTCTTCTCAATTTTTTTCGGGATACTGCGGAGTCATCCACAATTAATATTTTAGCCATAAGAAAAGCCTCCTCATATTATTTTATTTTAATTTTTACTGAAATTGGGGTTAGCATCTGCGTAAAGAAAATCGATCTTGCCAAAGCTTAAATAGCAAGGAATTACGTATAGCGCTCCGGCTGGATTGATCGTACCGGCTTTTTTCACTTCTGTCAGCAACAGATCCAGTTCAATCCCTTTATGGGCCAACTGGGATAAGAATAAGCCATTGTGACAGTTCATAAATTCGCCCAACGCATCAATCGCCAGGTCATTCATGCCGCTGAGCTCTTCTTCTGCATAAATAGCGGCAAACTGTGCCAACACCGATTCCGAAGCAGCAAATCCGCTAAAGAAAGAATATTCACCCGTTGTACCCTGAGTGACCAGATAGTCATAAGCATAGGAATCAACCGTGACTGCCGGTTCCATCCGGATTTCATCGTCAATAAAGCGGACGATATTTCTGAGAAACAGTTCAAAATATTGACGGGGTATTCGATCCTGATCATCCGCTAATGTTTTTAGAAATATTTCGGCAATTTGCGTCACATCATTATTTTCCATTGCCCTGATTTCGTCGTTGGTTAACTGAGCATCCGCTCGATATTGGCACAGCACTGCTTCATATTGTTCAAGGGAAAAAAGACCCTTCTCAATCAGAACCTGCCCTAATAAACTATTTGATTGTTTTTGTGCATTCAGCAGCTCCGTCAACTGATTTTCAGTGAGATACGCTGCTTCAATGGCTAATTCGCCAAATTTTTTATCCTTTGCGGTCTGGAGCTGATGGATTTTGTCCACTTGCTCGGCATTCATATAACCAGAATCAATCGCTAAGACACCTAATTTCACCTTGACTGATTTCTGTTCCGCTAAAACCATTTTAAGTTCTTCTGGTTTGATTAATTTTTTCTCCAAAAGGTAATTGCCAAAATACTGATTAAACATAAAAACCCTTTCCGTATCGATTTTGAAACCCTTATTTTCAGCCTATGCATAAAACAAAGAGTCGCTTATAAACAAGCAACTCTCAGACTGTGAAAAAAGGATAACCCTGCCTGATCATGATATTCCGGTTGTAATAAGGGAGTCCAACTCGAATATTATTGATCATTCTTAATTATTTATTACTGCTATTGTAACCGAATCATCAAGATGTTTAAAAGGCAATCCTGGTAATTTTTGAGTTAAGAAACCGTTAAAATTGTGTTAAGTGGTAATCAACGCTTCTTGAATAACGATTCGCCAGGGGGCTCTGTTTACGCTGTCAGAAAAGGCCTAGTTAATTATTACATCATTAATCCCGCAGAACCCAGTCGCCATGTTTTTTCTGACCACTATTTTTTTGATAAAGTGATTGATTAAATTAAAACGATATGCGATTATAAAGCTAAAAAATCATGGAGGCAAAAGAAATGAACAAGTCTAAGAAAATATTTTTTGGTATTTTGTTGTTAATGTCACTGTTAATATTTGCAGGGTGTCAATCGATGGGACGAGATATAAAAACAACGCAATCAGAATGGGTCGGAGGTCTAGATCGTCACATATCCGTTTATTCTCAAAGCGGCACATTATTAGCTGAATATGATGGGAAAGTCGACATCGAAGACACCGAATATGGTAACAAAGTTTTATTTGATCTCAACGGAAAAAGAACCATTGTCTATAACGCAGTGGTGATTATTCAAGAAAAATAATACCCATTGATTTTCGCAACGGATTGGCGTAATGCCGAAGCTAAAAAGCAACCGCATAAGAGGCGATTGCTTTTTTGATTATTTTTTATTTTCTAGCTGATTTCGCTAAGCGTCAATCTATTTTCCCGCCGGGATTTGTTCAAATCAATGATTCGTTGATTTTTCGATCCTCTGAATTTTAGCATCAGGCTCTTTTGCTCAGCTTCAAACTTCCCATCCACCAGCAGATCGGTATTTTCCAGTAGCCGCAGCCTCTGCTCATCTTTTTTCTCCATCAAAGTTTCGTAGGTGTAGCCGGTATAGGTCATCACGTGATAACCCAGGGCTTTCGAACGTCTGGCCAGTTCCCCAAAGGCTTCTGGCTGTTCAAAGGGTTCCCCGCCACTGAGGGTGATGCCATCTAGCAGCGGATTCCTTTTCATTTCATTGATAATTGTTTCAATTTCAATCAGGTTGCCCTTATTAAAATCGTGAGTCGCCGGATTGTGGCAGCCGTCACAATGATGTGGACAGCCTTGAGCAAAAACCACAAAACGGATTCCCGGACCATCCACAATAGATTCCTTGATGACGCCGGCGATTCTTACTTTTTCATTCATTACAATTGCTCCAATTGTTCGCTAGCATTGAAATGCTTGATCCGATCCCGTTCTTCAGCTTTTTTGGCATCATTGAAGCGATCCAGGGTACCAACCAGATAACCGGTAATACGGCGGATGCGATCAAATCGAACATCGCCTTCCTGACGACCGCAATTAGGACACTCGTCGCCGATGATTCCGGTAAAGCCGCAAACCGGATCACGATCCACTGGGTGGTTGATGGATCCGTAACCAATGCCCGCTTCCTTCATGGCTCGGACCACTTTTTCAAAGGCTTCCAGATTGTCCAAGGGGTCCCCATCCATTTCCACATAGGTAATATGTCCAGCGTTAGTGAGCTCATGATAGGGGGCTTCCAACCTTATTTTTTCATAGGCGCTGGTTTGATAGTATACCGGAATGTGGAAAGAATTGGTATAATACTCTCGGTCCGTCACTCCCGGGATATCACCAAACACCTTTTTATCCAGCTTGACAAAACGTCCGGCGGTGCCTTCGGCCGGCGTTCCCAGGAGGGTGAAATTGAGCTGGTATTTTGCACTGGTTTCGTCCATTCGCTTTCGCATATGGCCAATGATTTCCAGTCCCAGTTCCTGCACCGCTGCTGCTTCACCATGGTGTTTTCCGGTTAAAACAGTCAGACATTCGGCCAGTCCGATAAATCCCATGCTCAAGGTTCCATGTTTTAAGACTTCCCGGATTTCCATCTCTTCGGTAAGATCCTCCGAGTCCATCCAAACTCCCTGCCCCATTAAAAAGGGAAAATTTTTCACTTTTTTATGGGCCTGAATTTCAAACCGTTCCATCAGCTGGTCGATGACCAAATCAATTTTTCTATCCAACTCCACAAAAAATAGTTCCCGATTTCCCTTGATGTTTAAGGCAATGCGGGGCAGATTGATGGTGGTAAAACTCAGATTACCTCGACCATAGGTAATTTCCCGATCGGTGTCATGGACATTCCCAATCACCCGAGTTCGGCAGCCCATGTAAGCTATTTCTGTTTCCGGTTGACCCTCTTTATAATACTTTAGATTATAGGGGGCATCCTGGAAGGAAAAGTTGGGAAATAGCCGTTTGGCGCTGACCCGGCAGGCCAGCTTAAACAAATCGTAATTGGGATCCCAGGGATTGTAGTTCACCCCTTCTTTGACCTTAAAAATATGAATGGGGAAAATGGGGGTTTCACCATTTCCCAATCCGGTTTCGGTGGCCAGTAGCAGATTCTTGATCACCAATCGGCCTTCAATGGAGGTATCCATGCCGTAGTTAATGGAGCTAAAAGGAATTTGAGCCCCAGCTCGGCTATGCATGGTGTTCAGGTTATGCACAAAGGCTTCCATAGACTGATACACACTGCGGTCGATTTCTCGTTCGGCATTTTCTATGGCAAAGGTTTGAACCCGCTCAATCATGTTCCCATCATTAATCCATTGAGCTAAATTTTTCGCTTCCGCTTCCTGATACCGTTTTGAATGATTTAATTCAGGAATCAACCCCTGTTTCTTTTCAATCTCTTCACTAATGGCTTTAACTTTAACCAAAGCATTTTTCGTATCCGTCAATAAGGTTAATGCCTTTGACAGGTTTTCCCGGTAAAGTCTGACATAGGTTTTTTTCACGCCTGGGACCATGGCATACTCGAAGTTGGGAATGCTCTGTCCGCCGTGTTGATCGTTTTGGTTAGACTGGATGGCGATACAGGCCAGAGCCGAATAGCTTTGAATATCATTGGGTTCTCTCAGGTGTCCATGACCTGTGCTAAAGCCATTCTTAAATAGTTTTTCTAAATCAATCTGGCAGCAAGTGGTCGTCAGCGTTAAAAAATCCATATCATGAATATGAATTTCTCCGTCTTTATGGGCTTTTGAATGTTCCGGTTTCAGAACAAACATTTCATAAAACTGTTTGGCCCCCTCCGAACCATATTTGAGCATGGTGCCCATGGCGGTATCCCCGTCGATATTAGCATTTTCCCGCTTCACATCGTTATCTTTAGCCTCTTTGAAGGTAAGATCCTCGTATATTTTCATTAGCCGGGTATCCATTTCCCGGATTCGGGTTCGTTCGGCCCGGTAGAGAATATATTGTTTAGCGGTTTTGGCGTGTCCGGTTTCGATCAGAATTTTTTCAACCGCATCTTGAATTTCTTCTACTGTCGGTGTGTTGGTATTCATTTCCTGTTCGATATAGATGGCAACTTTTTCGGCCAGATCCATGGCCGTCTGGTAATTCTGCCCGCCGAGTTCGTTAGCTGCCTTGAAAATGGCATTGGCAATTTTTTCAATGTTAAAAGGAGCTTCTCGTCCGTCGCGTTTTTTGATTTTAGTAATCATATTCTGTTATTTGCCTTCTTTCCTGCTGGTCTATTTGTCTTTTTTCGATATTTTTATTGTTTTTGGCATTGAAAAACCTCTCGACGGCGTGTCAAGAGGCATAATGATTCATTGGCTCAAACACCCTCTATCACGCGTAGAGTCTGGCGTAAACAGTTATGGCGGGTAATCTGACTTTGGGTCGATCTTTTTCAGAAAATTCACAGACTTGCCTACTTTTTTCATTCAAATATTTCCCCATTACAGCGGCGGGACCGTGCCGGATTTGCACCTGCTTCCCCTGAACTGCACCGATTGGTACAGCACCATTACTATCTTATTTTGTTATATTAATTTTAACACATACAACATATGGTGTCAAATCGGTTTTTCCTGCAAACGGTCATCATTACATCAATTAAAAAGGTTTGACATAAAAATGTCGACCGATGGTCTTGACCACTGCATCGCTGTCATTGCTGCCAATGGGTATCCAGGGCATCGCTTTTACTTCATCCGCTGTATTTTCAACCACGTAGGGAAAATCAGCCACCGCCAGCATGGCTGAATTCCTTGCATCGTTACCAAAGGCCACTACACTGGTTGCTGCATAATGGGTTTTCATGTCGATGATGGCATTCTTCACCGAGGCTTCACAACTGGTGATTTCAATAAAATAATAACCTTCATGTTCGTCATCCGGATAACACTCAACATTAACCGCTGGGGCAATAGCCAGGCTCATGATGACCTCTTTGAGCTTCACTATGGTTTCTTGCTGATCCACTGCCATAATTGATAACACACTCTGATCTTCTGGCAAATCTCCGCAAAAATAGCTTTGTTCCGGCAGCCGCTTTTTCGAGTGATAGATTTTTTCTTCCACGGGGTTAATGAGCCTGATGTAATAAACATGTAAGACATCATTGATGATGGTATGAGTAAAACAATTAAGGTCTTGTTTTTCAAAAACATCAATGATCTGCTTAGCCGTTTCGGGGTTCATTTTCTTACAGGCCAAATAGGTTCGCTTTTTCAAATCATATTGAACCGCCCCATTCATAATGATAATCGGCACTTTCATTTCTACGCCCTCCAGCAATGGCAGCAATGTTTCCACACTTCTCGTGGTGGCAATGGTAATCAGGGCCCCATGTTTGATCATCGTATTGAGTTTAATCCTGGAATAGTTGCTGATTTCACCGCTGGAATTTAACAACGTGCCATCAAGATTTGTGACAAATAATGCTTTTCGATTTTTACGCCTGGGCAAGCGAAAGGCATTGACGCCAAGAGACACGAAAATTCCAATCAAGGTATCAATGATACGATCAATTGTGAAAATCAGGGGATTCACATCTGCCCCATGGGTTATCGTAATACTTAAAAATACGACACAGGTAATATAAGAAGCAGTTGGTTTTTTGATGGTGACCGTAAAGTAAATCAGCGGAATAATACACAACGAGACAATAAAGTACTGCAGCGCTGGCATGTCTACCGGAATAAACTGTCGCTCAAAAATCAGCAATACCAATCCCATGGCACCGCCAATAAAGGTTCCCAGGGTCCGATTCATGGCCACCTTAAAACTATTGGAAACATAGGGCTGCATACACAAAATTGCCGCAATGGTCGAATAGAATGGGGAACCCTGCTCACCTCTTAATAAGTAGATTAAAAAGCAAAGATAGACTGCTATAAATGTTTTAAAAATTCGCATTCCTATTTTAGGCATAAAATGTCTCCTCTTCTGGTGCTTAATTATAATAACACAAATTTGAAAATTTAGACCTTCGAAATGACTGCAAACCCTTTCAAATTTATATATCCCTTAACTTTTATCTAAAACAAATTAATTTTCTTAAAAGGTATTGACATATAAAAAAAGGTAATGTATTATCTATTAAGGTAATACATTACCTTAATAGATTGTTGGAGGTATATTTTGGATAATATGGATTCTATACCCAATCAGAAATTCATTTTTGGCGGGGTTCAGGTCGTTGCAAACCAGATGGATACCCTGCTGGAACG
>JAKLQL010000380.1 GCA_022013395.1 Acetobacterium sp. | reverse complement strand
TAACTTTTAAATTAAACTCATTTATCTTTTATTTCTAAATTTAAATTCTATATTTAAATTCCAAAGAATAGTTTAACATTTTTTTGATATAATCACAAACCTTCCCTGTAGAGCGGTTTAATTTTGCTTTAAGCCAGCAGGTGAATGATTGTAAAACCAAAAGGTTCATGATAAAATATCTCGTACTAAACGAAAAGGCACTAAACAAAAGGAGATGCACCTTAATGGCAATAAAATTTATTGTGGATTCCATGTGTGATACCAACAGCGACATCTTAAATCGCTATGATTTTGATATATTACCCTTTCCCGTAACCCTAGATGATAAAACTTATTTTGATGGCATCAATATCACCCCCGAAATGGTGGTCAATTTTGTCAATCACAACAGCAAGCTCTTTCCCAAAACGGCTCAGATCCAACCCCTGGATATTACCAATACCATCGAGAAGCACCTTAAAAATGGCGATGATGTGATTTATTTGGTGCTTTCCTCAAAGCTTTCCGGCACCTACCAGACCGCCCGATTACTGGCCAAAGATCTGCTGGAAAAATATCCGGAACGAAAGGTCGCGATTGTCGATTCGCTTTCAGCCACCACTGGTTCGGCGCTGATTCTTTATCAAGGCTTGAAACTCAATAAACTTAACCGTCCCTACGAGGAAATTGTTGAAACCATGACCTTTCTGGCTCAGCACGCCCAGATCTTTTTTCTGGTGGGCGATATCAAATGGCTGGCCCAAGGCGGCCGGATCAGCCGCAATGCTGCCATGATTGGCGATATGTTAAAGATTGTCCCGATTCTTTACTTTAAAGACGGTGAAATTCTCGTCTATGAAAAAATCCGCGGCCAGAAAAAAGCGTTAAAAACCTTATTTGCCATTATCGATGAAAAAATGGGCAACAAAGAACAAATCCTCGGAATGATCCAAAGTACCGCCCCGGAGCTCCAGGATAAGGCCAAAAAATATTTTGAAAAAGAGCTGGGGATCAAGAATTTTTTGCTGCCTGAAAAAGCTGGCTCCACCCTGACTGTTCACATTGGTACCAATTGTCTGGGGATTATGTTTTTTGATGAACTTCCCGAAAATTATGTCAATGTGATTCCTTGATATCTGTATATTTTAAGTTTTTAAAAAATAAAGCGTCTTGCCGAATGCTCAACGGTAAGACGCTTATTTATTAAATCGATTAAATTTTAATCCATCCTACCCTCTTGGCGGCAAGCTTGAGGCTACCAGCTGAACCAGTCGGCTCAGAGGCATGGTTTGCAACCAGACCTTTCCCGGCCCTTTCAAGGTGGCCAGGAATAATCCTTCACCGCTTAAAAAGATATTCTTCATGCCTTTAACGGCCTGAATATCAAAACTAACAGATTCTTCAAACATGCCGATATGACCTTGATCAATCTTAATGACCTCGCCTGGAGCCAGATCGTATTCGACCATGGCGCCATCCATTTCGATAAAGGCCGTTCCCGGTCCAGAAAGTTTTTGCAGAATAAAGCCTTCACCGCCAAAAAAGCCGACGCCGATATTCTTTTTAAAGTACAGATCCACGTCCAGACTGGATTCTCCAGCTAAAAAACTATGTTTCTGACAAATAATCGACTGCCCCTTTTGTAAGGTCAGCGCTTTGATTTCCCCCGGGTAGCTGGAACAAAAAGAAATTTGACTGTTTCCCTGCTCGGCCGTATAGGTGGTCATAAACAGCGAATCACCGGCCAGCGAACGTCGCAGCCCTTTTAATACGCCACCCTTAGTATTTGTTTCCATCCGGATGTTCTCTGACATCCACGACATGCCACCCGATTCCGTAAACATCGATTCCCCATTATCCAGTGTCACCGTTACCACCGGGAGATTACCTCCCTTAATTTCATACTTCATTTTCCCCTCCACATTTTTAAAACTTAGTAATTGTTAATTAACTAGCCCTGAGCTTCGTTGCCTGTTTACACGAAACAATTTTTACACTGTACGGCGTACAGTCGATAGACTGTTCACCTACACGTTACAAAATTGTTTGTGCAAACAGACATCAAAGCAACCATTGTTCGCTTTTTTAAAATATTGTCATTAATCGCTTAAAACTATTTAAAAAAATCGCCAATTAGTGGCTATTTACCCTAAAATTGGCGATTTATTTTAATTTATCAGATTATTTTCGGACTATTTTTTTAATTTGATCAGGTTGATCAACCCGCCGGCCAGCAGCATTTCTTTTTGACGTTCGGATACTTCCAGCAGCATCACATAAGTTAAGCCTTTGGTTTTGTTGACAAGGTTGGCCTTTCCTGATCTAACGGCATCCAGGGCATTATCAATGATCAATTCATCGTTGAGTTCGATAGTGTCATAATCGGCTTCATTTGCAAATACCAATGGCAGAATCCCATTATTGATCAGATTGTTTTTGTGAATCCGGGCAAAGGATTTAACCGCTACCCCTTTAATACCCAGATAAACGGGAGCCAAAGCGGCATGCTCACGGCTGGAGCCCTGACCGTAGTTTGATCCGCCGATAATAAATCCGCCGCCATTATCCAATGCCCGCTTAGGGAATTCTGGATCGCAGGGAGCCAGGCAATAATTTGACAGGTACGGAATATTGGAACGGTATGGCAATAGTTTGGCGTTGGACGGCATAATATGGTCGGTGGTAATATTGTCTTCCACAACGATTAACGCTTTGCCGGCAACGGTGTTTTCCAATGGTTTGGTGGCCGGGAACGGTTTAATGTTTGGTCCTTTGATAACTTCTACTGCCGTGCCTTCTGGCGCTGGTGCCATCACCATGGTATCATTAAGTAAAAAGTTCTCTGGCATGGCAATTTCAGGCAGATTGATTTTTCCCAAAGGATTAGTCAAAACCCCTTCAAGTGCTGAAATAGCGGCTGCTTCAGGACTTAACAGATACACGTCGGCCGATGGGGTACCGGAACGACCAAAGAAGTTTCGGTTGAAGGTTCGCAGTGACACCGCATCCGTTGATGGCGCCTGACCCATGCCGATACAAGGGCCGCAACCGCATTCCAGCACTCGGGCGCCGGCGTTTAACAGATCGGCTAGGGCGCCGTTTTCGGCCAGCATCGTTAACACTTGTTTTGATCCCGGGGCAATAACCAGGGAGACATTTTCAGCCACGGTTTTGCCTTTGACAATGGCAGCTACCTTCATCAGATCCAACCATGACGAATTGGTACAGCTACCGATAGCGACCTGATCAACCTTTAATCCTTCAATATCCGAAATTTTTACCACCTTGTCGGGACTGTGAGGACAGGCGGTTAAAGGTTCCAATACATCCATGTCAACCTTAACCACTTCGTCATAGACAGCATCGGCATCGGCGGATAATTCGATGTAATCCCCGCCTCGGCCCTGGGCTTCCAAAAACAGTTTGGTCATTTCATCTGATGGGAACACCGAGGTGGTTGCGCCCAGCTCAGCACCCATGTTGGTAATGGTGGCTCGTTCAGGTACGGTCAGGGTTTTGACGCCTTCGCCGGTGTATTCGAAAACCTTGTTAACGCCGCCTTTTACTGTACATTGACGTAACACTTCCAGGATCACATCCTTTGACGATACGCCAGTCCGGAGCTTACCGGTTAATTCAACCTTCACCACTTTTGGCATGGTGGTGTAATAAGGATCTCCCGCCATGGCAACGGCCACATCCAGGCCGCCGGCACCAATGGCCAGCATGCCGATGCCACCACCGGGGGGGGTATGGCTGTCTGATCCTAACAGGGTATCGCCCGGTACACCAAAACGTTCAATCTGAACCTGATGGCAGATGCCGTTGCCCGGTTTTGAATAATAGACGCCATGTTTTTTGGCCACGCTTTGGATATAACGGTGATCATCCATGTTTTCCGGACCTTCCTGGAGCATGTTATGGTCAATATAGGCTAGGGATTTTTTTGTTTTAACCCGCGGAACCTCCATTGCTTCAAACTGCAAATATGCCATGGTTCCAGTGGAGTCCTGGGTCAGGGTCTGATCGATCCGAATCCCGATTTCTTCCCCCTTGATCATTTCTCCCACTACAAGGTGTGCCGCAATAATCTTCTCTGTTAATGTTTTTCCCATTTAGTTTACAAATTCCTTCCATAACTAATTTTCTTGATTTTCAGTGCTTGATTTTCTTGGTGTGATTTATTATTTTATTAAATTAAATCCTTTTTTAGTTATTATATCATCTTTTTTCCCAACTTTCCATTTTTTTACTTTATCGCTTCCGCTTCAATTCCAATATAAACTATGCTATACTAAGGCTCAACAAACCCAAACAATTTCAAGTGGATTTGGAGGATGGATACCATGACTAGAATAAAATGCTTCAGCCGCTTTCTAATTACCCAGGGAAAGAAAAACAATATTGTCAATCTTTCGGCCCAAATGTCCTTTCGAACCCTTTCGGCGTTTATCCCTTTTTTAATGTTGCTTTACAATTTTATTAACTGGTTTTCGGTGAGTATTAATAAACAGTTTTTTGCTGCCCTAGCAATTGTTTTACCTGAATCGATTATGAGTTACGTGAATTTTGCAATGGAAAATGCCACCACCTACCCGGTATCCTCCAGTACGAATCTGGTGATTGGATTCTTTCTTTTATATATCTCGGTTTCGGCGATGCATTCCCTGATTACCTCCCTGAACCGAATTTTCGGCCAGGAGGAAACCAGAGGTTTAGTTTCACTCTGGGTCCAATCGATAATTTATCTGTTCCTCTTTCTCTTGATTATTCTTTTTACCCTTTTTTTCTATCTATTCGGAATAAAACTGTTCAGCTTTATTTTTGGCGCGTTGAATCTATCCAATATATTTGCGATTTTTATCACACTTTTTAGTTTAATCTATATCGTCATTATCCCGACCCTTATTTTTACGCTGATTTATATGTTTGCTCCCAAGAATCATCTGAGCTTTTTTCAAGCCCTTCCCGGTGGTTTATTTGTGAGCATCGGCTGGATTGTTATTCTCGTTCTTTATGCAATTTTTGCCAATGCAACGATCAATTTCAGCACCTTTTTCCTGAATTTGCAAGGGCCTTTTTCGTTGTTCTTTGTTGTCTATCTGATTAGTTTTACGCTGGCTTTAGGTGGTGTGGTTAATCTTTATTCATCCCGAAACAGCGCCACTGAAAGCGGGGAACGAATCAATGATTGAGCGTATTTTAAATCTCAGAATTGTCAAACTGGGTTTCTTTCTGATGGAAGATTTTGAAGAGACCGATTTCTCCGGAATTTGTACTCAAATGTCTTTTTATCTGCTATTGGCTTTTTTCCCATTGCTGCTTTTTCTGATTTCTTTTATCGGGAATTTTATCAAGCCTTTTGAAACCTATTTATATGATATTTTAAAGGTTTTTTTGCCAAATCTTTCCTATGACTATGTCACCACCTTACTGGACACCATGACCAGTCAAATTGCCAACTCAAATGTCAGCCTGATTTTGATTAGCTTCTTCTTTTCAACTTTAGCGGCCCGAGCAGTTATGATTGGCATCAACCAAACCTATGGCCGAAAAGAAACCCGGAACCTGATGCAAATCTGGCTTTACTCATTTTTGTTTACGATTCTTTTTGCGCTGGCGATTCTGATAATCGCAGCTGCTTATATTTTCAGTGCCGACCTTGGTGCTGTTATTTTGAAACAAATTGGGCTATATACATACTATTACCCATTGTTAAGCCTTTTTGCCGTTATTTTTTCCTGGCTGGTTTCAACCTTCATTTTTAATATGATTTATGTGATGGCACCGGCTCATCGGTTAAAATTTAAGGATGCCCTGCCTGGTGCACTCTTTGCAACCATGGGGCTGAATATTGCCTTTCGCATTTTCACCCTTTTTATCAATCATTCCAGCAAATATACGGCCCTATATGGCAGCCTTGGCGGTCTTTTTGCCCTGATGGTGGCAATATACTTTATTTGTGTGATTTTAAATTTGGGTGGAAAAATCAATTTATACTGGTCTCTATATAAAACCAAAGAATTCTCATTTAAACTATAGGTGTTACACTTTGCATGTATATGTTAAAAAAAATTTACTTTGTTTAAAAAGATGCACGATCAAAATTGAAGGATTGTGATAAAATGTTACCATCAACGGTGCAAAAGCCTTCGTTTTTCTATTTAGCAGGTAATTACAAAACTACCGTGAGCTTTATAATAGCTTAATTCGTACTGAAAGGACACGTCAGATCATGAACAAAAACGATACCAATACCGATTTAGCCAAAAACAAACGTTATCTCAGTTACCATTATTTAGGTGCCCATTTCCATGAAGATGGCGTCACCTTTCGGGTTTGGGCACCCCATGCCCAAGGTGTTTCCGTGGTGGGGGATTTTAACAACTGGAATATTGATGAAAAGCCCATGAATTCTGTTCCTGGTTCTGCCGGCGTTTGGGAACTAACCATTCCGGAGCTGTCCCAGGGAATGCTTTACAAATATGCGGTCCGCCAAAATGACGGTGCGATCGCCTATAAAGCCGATCCTTATGGTTTTTACAGTGAAGTCAAACCCAAAACCGCTTCAATTATCTGGGAGCTTGATGGTTATGGCTGGCAGGATGAAACCTGGTGCAACAAAAGAAATGACATCAACTGGCTCCAAAGGCCAGTAAATATTTATGAAGTCCATCTTGGCAGCTGGAAGCGCAATGAAAACGGCGGCTACCTTACTTATCATGAGCTGGCCGAACAGCTGGTTCCCTATCTGGTGGAAATGCACTACACCCATATTGAACTGATGCCAATTATGGAACATCCCTTTGACGGTTCCTGGGGCTATCAGCTCACTGGTTATTTTGCTGCCACCAGCCGTTACGGCGACCCCCAAGGGCTGATGCATTTTATTGATACCTGCCACCAGGCTGGCATTGGCGTCATTTTGGACTGGGTCCCCGGTCACTTCTGTAAAGATGATCCGGGTCTCCGTCATTTTGACGGAACCAATCAGTATGAATTCTCCGAACACAACCAATGGGGTACCATGGCCTTTGATTACGGCAAGCCGGAAGTCCTGGATTTTCTGATCTCCAATGCTTATTTCTGGTTTGACCGCTACCATGTGGATGGGTTGCGCATCGATGGCGTAGCCAGCATGATTGAGTTAAACCATGGCATGGAGGGCGAACCCTTCCGCAATGCCCAGGGCGGCACCGATCGTCTGGAAGCCTTATCTTTTCTCAGAGAATTAAACACCATTATTTTCAGGGATTTTCCCTTTGCGATAATGTCGGCGGAAGACTCCACCTCCTATCCCATGGTCACCTGGCCGGTGGATAAGGGCGGGCTGGGCTTTAACCTGAAATGGGATATGGGCTGGATGCATGACACCCTGAATTATATGAAAACCGATCCGTTCTTCAGGAATCGCTTTCACAATCTACTAACCTTTTCGATGGCCTACGCGTTCAATGAGAATTTCATCCTCCCTCTATCCCACGACGAAGTGGTTCACAGCAAGCTGACCATTCTCGATAAGATGTTCGGGGACTATGAAATGAAATTTGATCAGTTTCGCATGCTGTTTGGTTATTTAATGACCCATCCTGGAAAAAAGCTCTCATTTATGGGCAACGAATTTGCTCCCTTTTTAGAATGGCGGGTGGACGAATCCCTGGAGTGGTTTTTGCTGGATTACGAAAAACATGGTGAGATTAACACCTATATTAAAGACCTGAATAAATTCTATTTAAAAGAACCCGCCCTTTGGACCCATGACCACAGCTGGGAAGGTTTTAAATGGCTGGAACCCAACAATAGTGAGCAAAGCATCCTTATTTTTAAACGGATGAGCACTGACGAAAGAGATACCCTAATTACCATTATCAACTTCTGCCCCATCAACTATACGGATTATCAGGTTGGGGTACCATCCGACGGTAATTACCGTCTGGCCTTTAACTCGGATGAACCCGTCTATGGTGGCAGCGGTTTTAAAACGAAAAAAACCATGAAAGCTCAAACTATCGCTCTTCACGAAGAAGACTATTCGGTTTCCCTGAATATTCCACCTTCTTCTGTTATCATTCTAAAAGGGATTGTCCCCCGAACCAGCACTAAAAAACAAACCGAACCGGTTAAAAAACCAAAAGCTAAAGTAAAAAAATAGAAAGCAACCATCTTTCTTGAAAGGAACGATTATGAATGCTTCAGAAAGAACCAAAAAAAAGGAAGCCTACAAGGCCGACTTTATAAAAAAAATAGAAGAGGTTTCCGGTAATTGTCTGGCGGATGCCTCAGTGCTGAATCAATACCAGGCCCTGGCGGTTTAGGTATCGGGATTGACCGGTTGGTTATGTTATTCACCAATCAACACAGT
>JAKLQL010000379.1 GCA_022013395.1 Acetobacterium sp. | reverse complement strand
CGCCACCAACAATACCGACAATGATTTTGTCTTTTGATTTAAAATCTGTAAAATCCTTTTGGACCTTCATTTTTTCAATCCGGGTCAGCTGTTCTTTTACCAGCTCTCCAAAATGAGCTTTTGCTCGTTCAATTTGTTCTTCGATCAAGTTATATCCTCCGTCAAATTTATTTATTAACTGTCATATATAAGGGCTTAAGACGACATAAAATGCCTGTTAAGCTCTGGACATCATGCTTTTAAGCCGTTTGATGGGCTGGGTGTTTTTAAAAATCAGTTCATTGGTCGCAACACATTTATCCACTGCCGTAACCACCCAACTGCCTAAATTCATCGGTGGAATTGGGGTAAGTGGGAACATGTGCTTGACGATCATATCAGCCTGGCGTTCATCTATATCAAAATACTTTTCAGCATTTTTCAGAGCTGTTTTAGGATGAGAAAAACCGTGCATTTCTTTGATCCGATTGAGTCCCTTTTCGGTTTTAACTTTTCCCTGCCATGATTCCAGGAAGAAATCATGAAGGGTGGCGGCTCTGGCGATGGAATGACAATCCATTCGCAAAAATCTGGCAACCCGATATGAGTAATAACCAACCGCAACCGAATGCTCAAACAAACCATTGCCATGGTGATCAATTTTTTTAATCTTTTGGAATTCAGTGTGTGTTAATATATCGCCAACAATGGTTTCAAACTCATCATAATATTTTTTTGTTTCCATTGAGACCTTTCTTATATTGTTATTTATTCAGTAAAACTGAACAGAATCTTTAAATATTATAGCATAATATCTTTATTTTAAGTTAAAATTATCCGCCATGTTCTCAAAAAAAACAAAAAAAGATTCGGTTTTTCTGAGAATCGTGATAAACTAAATAAAAAAGCTCAGGAAGGATACACTATGAAAATAAAAAATATCCTCATCGGAACAGGTGTTGTTTTTGCAACCGGCATGGCTCTTTATCATGCCTGTGTTATTAACAAAGCCAAAGAATTCGAAGCAGGCCTTGATAAGAGCCCGGAATCGATGGACGAGTTCGTTCTTTACGGCGGAAAGCTAAAGGACTACAATGATCAAACCATGCGTGACTTGAAACTTGGCGCCTTTTTTGGCGGCATGCAGCTTGATTTTTCAGATGTTGTTACCGACAAAGATCACTATCGGATGGATGTTAACATCGTCAACGGCGGAATGAATATTATTGTTCCCGATCATTTTAAATTAAAGATTACGGATTCCTG
>JAKLQL010000378.1 GCA_022013395.1 Acetobacterium sp. | reverse complement strand
AGTGGGCGTATCGCGCTGAGCCAGACATTCAATGTCATTTAACAAGCGGCTCTTTCCGGAACCAGTGGGCCCGACAATACTAATGATGTCGCCCGTAAAAATGGTTAGCTCAACATTTTCCGGCTCGTCTAATTTGTTCTGTCCACCCTTTATCGTAATCGATGCAACGTGATTAACCGCAGTTTCTGCTTGCGTAAAAGAAACCAGAAAGACACACAGACTTTCAATCACATCATATTGATCCAAACCAAAATCTTCTAGTATTTCATCTTCAACTTCTTTTAATGCCTGGTGTAGCAGCTGATCTTTGGGGATATCTTCTAAACGATAATTTGCCAGAAAGTCAGCTGTAATTGGATATGCTTTGATGATTTCTTCAAGTGTCTGATGATTGATGAGTTCCATAAAATATTGTGTCTTCATTTTTTGTCAAACTCCATTTTCTTCATCATGCCCATTTGATACGCTTCACCAATTATCGTCTCACCAGTGCAATAGGAGCAAACCGCTGCTGGCGTGGTAAAACGCAACTTCATATCCCGAAGGGTCTGAATGTCCAACGCCTGGCGAATATATTTTGCCAGCATAAACGACCCCTGCCCGGTGATGCCATTGATAAAGATAATCTTGGCCGAGATGTTCACCTGTTTGATATTAAAGGCAAAAACCTCTCGCTCTGCCTGCGAGACAATATCCCCCTTTGTCACAACGACAACATCGGCAAATTTCAGCATCGGACCAATTTTTCGCGGCGTATTGACGCCTGATAAATTGTCGATGACACAGATCGATAGTATTCCTTTTACATAGGGCGAGCATCGGTTGCAAAGGCCGGCGCTTTCCGTGATCAGTATCTCAAATTCAGACTGCATTCCCCATTGAACGGCGTCTTCAATATTGCTGACAAAAAAATGATCGGGACATATTTTTCCAGAAAACCCAATTTGGATCGGGATATCGGCTTCTTTATAACTGATGTCGTCAAATGAAGTAAGACAATCGAATTTTACAACGCCGATGCGACCCTTGGGCATTTCCATACAGTTAATAAGTTTTAAAATAACCGATGTCTTTCCCGAAGAGGGTGGTCCAGCAACAGTTATTAATTTCATTTCGGTTACCTTCTTTTTTAATATTTAGACAATTGTTAATCATTTAAAACGGCAAAGAGACGGTTGCAAGCTAAAGTGAACATCGGTTAACCGATCACTTAAAATCCAGTAAATGATCGCTACTTGCCAAACCCCTGTCAACACTGAGCCGCATATCAAAACAATATCCAAACTCTGAGTGTGACAAAGAATATTGCAAGTAAGAATCATAAACTACCATTTCGCAACGGCTTCTTTGCCGCTTATTTATTACTTTTTGTTATTTTGCTGTTTTTAAAAGTGAATTTGCCACTAATGCTTTGTATTGATCCTGAGTTAAATCACAGTGATAAAACAATTTATAATACTTGGCTGCTTCCTTATATCCATCATATTGAGCTTTGTCCGGATATAACAATTGGGTAATCCAAATCATCCCCATAAAGCGATTGACAGTTGGCGGATTTCCCATCCAGTTATACGGACCATTTGGTACCTCATAGTAGTTCCCATTCTTAATAGCTTTCAAATTCTGCCACGCTTCGTTTTGAGCTACTGTACTATAAATGCTGCCGGGTGCAAAAATAATCACATCCGGATCCCATTGCATCAGCTGTTCCATATCAACCGGGTTTCCTGTGCCTTTACTGGAAACATCTGTTACAACCGCCATATTATTGCTGACCTCATCGATGATTTCGGAATGAAATGAACCATTGGCCAGAACACTCAGTCCATCTTCGCCGGTACAGTAAACCAGATTTGTTTTTCCAGTTGCGCCGACCTTGTCCATAATACTTTTGGTGTTATTGTTAACATCCTCACAATATTTAGCCAGTTCTTCTGCTTCTTTTTCCTTGCCTAGCAGTTTACCCATGGTTCGATAAGCATCTGCCATGGTATCCATGGTTGCTTCAATATGCACGGTTGGTATACCGACCTGAGTCTGGATCCCATCCATATCTTCAACGATGGTTGACTTTGATTCGCCAATGTCAATAATAAGCTGGGGATCAACCTTTGCTATTTCTTCAAGATTCAAATCACCCTTCCCATAAAACTGACCCAGTACTGGCAGATTATAGTATTTCGAATCAATATACTGTTCTGCCACAGGATCCCACTTGGATGATACCCCCACCAGCATTTCCGGTGCCAGGGCAAAAAGTGCTATTTGCGCCATTGTTCCCGAAGGTACAATTCGCGATATCTTTGTTGGAACTTCTACCTGACGTCCTGCTGAATCCGTAAAACTAGTGGTTGTACTCGCTGCCGCTGCACTTGATCCGCTGTTGTTACAAGCCGTTGTCATAGCTGTTATTGATACAATTAAACAAACAACCAGTAACATCGAAATCATTCTTTTTTTCATTTTCTTTTCTCCTTTTTTTCAAAATTTATTTAAAACCCCTGTGGGAGTATTAATCAGAATATTTGATCGAGCTTAATATTGCACACTTTGGAATACACACTCTGACTCGATCCTCATATAAACTATTGATATTCACTTCGGTTGCATAGAGATTTTTAATCAAATCGGCTGTAAAAATATCGCCAGGTATTCCAGATGATAAAATTTTCCCATCCTTCATTGCCAGCACATTGTCGGAAAACAGGAAAGTCTGATCCGGATTATGGGTCGACTGGATGATGGTATAGCCCTCCTTCGCTAAGGATTTCATCTGAGTCAGAACCCGAACCTGATTGCCAAAGTCCAGATTTGCCGTCGGCTCGTCCAATATTAGAATCTTTGTTTCCTGGACAAGCGCTCTGGCCATCAAAACAAGTTGCCGCTCACCGCCACTTATCTGGGTGTAGCCACGATTCTTCAAATGACTGATCCCCAGTCTTTCTAAGGCTGCATCGACAAGCTTTATCTGTTTATTACCAGGCCTTGAAAAAGCGGACACCTGAATCGTCGTTCCCATCAGAACCATATCAAACACGCTATAATTAAAAGAGGGATAATGCGATTGGGGAATATATGCCAATGATTTTGCTATTTCTTTGATACTGATGTCCTTGATATCTTTGCCATTTAACAACACCTGGCCACGATACACTTTAAGCAAACCCAATATGCAGCGAAAGAGCGTACTTTTACCAACCCCATTGGGACCTAAAATGGATAATAATTGATTCT
>JAKLQL010000377.1 GCA_022013395.1 Acetobacterium sp. | reverse complement strand
TTGATAAAAAATAAACTCGTTATAGGATCAAGGGGAAGTGAACTTGCTCTCTGGCAGGCAAGATTTATCAAGAAAGAACTCGAGCGCAGGAATAACAATCTTTCCGTCGAAATTAAAATCATCAACACCAAAGGTGATAAGATTCTTGATGTGGCGCTTTCCAAGATCGGAGACAAAGGCCTCTTTACAAAAGAATTGGAAAATGAATTGAAGGATTTGGCCATTAAAGATCAGCTTACCGGACTTTATAATCGTCGCAAAATTGATTAGGTTCTCATGAAAGAGAAGCAGCAGGCTGGTCTAAGCAAACAAAATCTTGCTATTATTATGGCGGACATTGATATGTTCAAGTTGGTTAACGATCAACATGGACATTTGGTGGGGGATACGGTATTAATTGCGGTCACAAAAATTTTAAGTCAGGGTGTCCGAAAAACCGATATTGTCGGACGCTGGGGTGGCGAAGAATTTATGATTGTCTGTCCGGATACTGATCTGGTAGGGGCAACAGTACTGGCAGAAAAACTCAGGGAAATGGTAGCGGCTCGGGATTTCGAAGTGATTGGGAAGAAGACGTGTTCATTTGGTGTTGCTCAGTTGCGAAAAGAAGAAACCATTGATGAATTATTGCTTCGGTCCGATCTGGCTTTATATCGGGCTAAAGAACGGGGCAGAAATCGAGTGGAAACAGAGATCCGCAAAGATAGACCAATCAAACGAATGAATTCTTTACAAAAGAAAACAAGGGGTTAACAAACCCCTTGCACATGTTTAGAGACCACGATTATTAATTTCTTCATCACATTTGACGATGAATTCTTTAAGTTTTTTTGATTCAGAATCGAATTCTTCCATTTGAGCTACGATTTTACCACTGGATACATGCATGCCGGATTGCTTAAAGATAAAGCTACGTTCATTTTCAACATCCGCCAAATCTTCTTTCAATTTTGCCAGTTTATTCTTGAGTTCAACATCACTTAATTTACTTAATTCTTCCATTTTTTTCTCCTGTTATTTAAAATGATTCTTTTTTTAAAGTATAACACGGTTACTTTATGAATGCAACCGATTAAACAATTGGTGTTCAGGCTGATTTAATTTAAAATCACAGATGAAATCTTTCGCTTTTTTATTGAACTGACGTTATAATAAGATAATAGAAGGGGAGATGATATCGTCTATAATTGGTCAATATTAAACCGAACCGGCAATATTGATCAGCAATCGTCTCAATGGTTTGGTATTTCTCGTATTTGGCAAAAAATAATAGCAGAAACCGAGTTGAGGATGTTCCATAGATGCTTCTATAATTAATTTGAAACGGAGGAGAGCATGGAAACCATTCATGAAAGTAAAAATAAATTCTATATGGGGGCCAATGAAGAGGAACCGATTGGTTTATTAAATTATCATATTGAAAATGATGTGTTTATTATTGAGCATGTCTATGTGACCAAAGAACTCAGAGGGCAGGAACTTGGCGTCAAGCTGGTGGAAAAGGCAGCAGTATTCGCCAGAGAAAACCGCTTGAGCATTATATCTTATTGCTCCTACGCGGAGAAGGTGTTAACAGAAAATCCAGTTTATCACGATGTTTTTTTTGTCTGTAACGACTAATTTAGCGTCAAATATAAGGTCTCAATCGAAATGTTGTTTAGCGAGATAACCAAAGTGAAAAGATGCAAATATAAAAAGATAGGTATTTTACCTGTCTTTTTATATTTAAACCATTGTCTTTTATTTGCCTAAAGCTTATCATGGGAAAATATCGAAAAAATAACAATAAAGAATGGGAACTCAGGTAAAAACGTTTATCAGTTATCCAATAGTGGTATATTAATACAGCGAGTTTGTTTAGATAATCATTAATAAAATACTTCGTGAACTAATGAAGGTTGAGCGAAGCTATATTATAGAATCAGGAAAAGGAAGGGGAAATACATGAAATCAATCAGGTTACGCCTAATCACCATGTTTACTGCACTCGTTTTGGTAGTAACAGGTATTCTGGGAGTGGTTGTGGTCAATCAGTTTACAAGCGTGCTTGAAGGGGATGCCCATCAACAACTGATGAGTATGGCAGAAGTACAGGCAAATTATATCGAATCCAAACGAGATGCTGAGCTTCAGTACATGCAAAGTTTGGCCCAAAATTCGATTCTGCTTGATGCTGCAATTCCGCAAAATCAGCGGATCGCTTTTTTAGAAGCGGAGGCAGCGAGGGCGGGTTATGACGCCTATGTTCTGGCAGATCTGGCAGGCAACGGCATCACCCAAAACGCCAAAGGGGATACCGTTAATGTTGCGGATCGGAGTTATTTTAAGGGTGCAGTTGCGGGGACCCCGACGGCTTCAGACATAACAATCAGCCGGGTTACTGGTGAGCCGGTTATTTTATATGCGACGCCGGTTTATCAAAATGGCGCCATTGCAGCCGTTCTTTATGGAAGAAAAGAGGGCACCTCGTTAAGTGAAATTACCAAACAGGTTGCCTATGGTGAAACGGGTTTTGCATCACTGATTAATAATGATGGTGTTGCAGTTGGGAATTCCAATCTGGACCTGGTTAAACAACAGTTTAATTTTGCTAAAGCTGATGAAGAAAACCCGGATTATGTCCAACTGGCTGAACTGGTGCGTAGTAAAATGATGACCAGAGAACCTGGTTCAGGAGATTATCGCATTGAAGGAAAAGATTTTTTAGTCGGTTTTGCACCAGTTGAAGGCAGCCCCTGGATTATGTCAGTGGCAATGGGTCAGGCGGAGTTGGATGCCCAAGTTGCTGAAGTCCGAGATACGATTATAACAGTGATTGTATTGGCGATTATTGCTGCTGCATTCGCAGTATTTTTGATTAGTGGGACAATTTCAAAACCGATTGTAGCAACCACTGAAGAATTAAATCGTCTGGCGGGATTTGACTTCAGCTATAATGAAAATTCCAATGCGGGTAAATATTCGAATCGACGAGATGAGATTGGCACCATGCTTAAAGCGGTAACTTCCATGCAGCAGAATGTTCAGGAAAATCTAATTGATAAACTTGAGCATATATCCAGGGGGAATCTGGATGATGAGATTGTCATGGTAGGCGAGAATGATCAGGTCGGTCCAGCTTTAAAAGACACTCAAGGTGCTATTAAAACCCTGGTCACCGATACCAATATGCTGGTAACAGCAGCAGTTGAAGGACGACTGGATGAACGGGCTGATGCGTCTAAATACAATGGTGATTATCAGAAAGTTATTGCCGGCGTCAACCAGACCCTGGATGCGGTTATTGAACCCATCAAAGAGGCCGCCAGCGTATTGGAAGCAATGGCAAAAGGTGATCTTGAGCAAGCTATGCAGGGGCATTAGAAGGGGGAGAATGCAGTCATTAAGGTATCTGTCAATAAGACATTTGACAGCATCAAAATGCTGGTTAGCGATACCAATTATTTAGTCGCTGCGGCC
>JAKLQL010000376.1 GCA_022013395.1 Acetobacterium sp. | reverse complement strand
CGTCTCTTCTTTCTCACTGCCGTTATCGGCCACGATAATTTCAAACTTTTCATAAATGGTTTTTTCAAAAATCGAATCGATGCAAGCTTTTAAGTCGGCCGCATTATCCCGGGTGGGAATAATCACTGATACCAAACCATCATTGTAAACCTCATACTCAATATCGTAAACCCCCGAAAAAGCCCCATGGGAGACGCTGCCTTTGAGACCCCGTCTTGCCAGCGCATCTTCGATGGATTTAAGTCCTGCTTCAAAGGCGTAACCTTTTGATTCTGGATTAACAGCAGTTGAATTGCTGATCATCCGCCAATGATACAAGATCTTCTGAATGTGAAAGATCCGATCTGTCTTTTCAGTAAACCGAAGTACCAGATCGTAATCCTGAGCACCTTCGTAGCCTTTTCTAAAGCCGCCGATTTCGTCCATGATGGTTTTTCGGTAAACCCCAAAGTGGCAAATATAATTGGTCGCTAATAAAATATCTGGTGCCCAATCGGTTTTGAAAAACGGTTGACTCCGCTTGTTATCTTCACTTAGCTTGTCTTCATCGCTGTAAATCAGGTCGGCGTCCGGATGTTCATTTAATAATTTAACCACTTCGAATAAGGCAAATTCCGCCAGCGTGTCATCATTATCCAAAAGACCCACAAATTCTCCAGTGGCTATCGTCAGGGCTGAATTGGAAGCTTCCGAAATATGTCCATTTTCTTCCCGATAAACCACTTTAATTCGGGAATCCAACTTTTTATATTCTTCCAGTAGCGGTTTAATATGCGAATCCGTAGAATGATCATCGGCAATACATAATTCCCAGTTTTCATAATATTGGTTTAAAACCGAATCAATACAGGCTCTAAGCCATTGTTCTTCAACATTATACACCGGCATTACGATGGAAACCTTAGGATTATAAGAAAAACCTCTAATTTCTTCCATTACTGCTTTTTTATCATAATCTTCATGAACATCAATCCAAAAATTATAATTTTCCTGGTTTTTATACTTCAGTTCAAACTTAATTTTTCTGATGGTATTTTTCAATCCATTGCGACTAAAATACCCCACTGTTCGGGTTGTAATCCCGACAATCCGCTTGGCATTAAACAAATTCGGCCGTTTTAGATAGTCATAGTTTTTTTTCAAATTAATTGGCACGATTCGGATATTATTCTCATCTTTTAATTTAAGTTTAATTTTTCGCCATATGTTTTTTCGTCAAATTCAATAATAAAACCAACCTTGGCGTCATCTGGAAGAGCATATTTACTATTGACATCAATTCTGAAGTCCCGTTTGAATTGAACCCCAACTGCTTCTCTTCCCAGCAAATATAATTCTACCGGTTCCTTGGTTTTTGTATTAAAAGCCCATCCCTGGACAGTAGCGCATTGACTTTCTTCGTCTTTTACAATTTTGTCGATAAAGTATTTAATTTCTTCCTGTTCAATAACTGATTTCTTTTCCATACCAATAACCTTTCTATTTTTACTTTATACTATTTCCCATTTATGTTCCATATGAACCAGACCTTCAGTGAAATAATCAGCTACAACAGATATCACAAAAGCCGCTGTTTCATAGTCTAAGTTAACAATGCTCTTGTTTGCAAAAAGCCCAATATCAACTTCATATTTCCCCCCCAGCAAAGGCAGCTTTGGCACCACATAACGGACACGATGGATACCTTTATTTTTAGGAATTGCTATTCCATCCAAATGGGTATTGGGACCAAAAATATATTGCCGATCAATCGTATAAAAAGCTACCCCGACCAGCGGTTCACTCGATAGATCATCATACAGCTCATATTCAATATCGACACTGAAATCATCAAAGGTATTTAGGGTTTCACTATTACAGCTCATGGATTTTATTTTTCCCAGATGCGCATCAATTTCCATTTTTTCCGCCAGAGGATTGCCCTCTTCCAGAGCTTTCTGTTCCATTGATTCTTTGAGCATTTCACTTTCGTACATATCGATGACGTGGGTAACCTCATCGAACATTCGCATTTCACCCTGATCGATCCAAACCCCTTTGGTGCAAAAACGTTTAATTTGTTCCAGCGTATGGGAAACAAAGAGCACGGTTTTTCCCGATGCCTTGAATTCCTCCATCTTATTAATGCATTTAATCTGGAATTTTGCGTCCCCAACAGCCAGAACCTCATCGACGATTAGTATCTCCGGGTCAACATTAATCGCCGTTGCAAAGGCCAAGCGGGCAAACATCCCGCTGGAATAGGTTTTAACCGGCTGATAGATATATTCCCCAATTTGAGCAAAATTGACAATATCGTCTAACTTCTCGTCCATTTCTTCTTTGCTGTAGCCCATGATCAGACCATTGGAATAGATATTTTCAATTCCCGTGTATTCAGGATTAAACCCTGTCCCCAACTCCAGTAACGCCGACACTTTTCCGTCAACATAAACATTACCCTTTGTCTGAGTCAGAACTCCTGAAATGATTTTCAGCAGGGTCGACTTTCCTGATCCATTCTTACCCACAATCCCAATGGATTCACCTTTTTTTATTTCCAGATTAATATTGTTTAACGCGTAAAATTTATGATGATATTCTTTTTTCTTAATGAGACTCATTGATTCTTTTAAGCGATCCATGGGTCGTTGATAGAGCTGATAAATTTTTGTAACATCTTCAATTTTTATTGCTACATCTGACATGTTTTCCTCCACTGATCTGTGATCAACATTTTTCTATAAAACATCAGCAAAATGTGGTCTTAATTTTCGATAGACTGCGATTCCGATTAGCAACATTACAAACGAAAATCCCCAAAAATATGCAGTCATCACTGGGTGTTCCCAGAACCAGCCGGTTCCGAAAAAAGCCTCCCGATATCCCTGAACAATGTAGTATAGAGGATTCAGTTTTAATATCCAGAGTAAATTGGCAGGGAAAATTTCCACATTCCAAAGAATTGGAGTTCCCCAGAAAAGCACTTGCATCCCCACATTAATAAATTGTAAAATATCGGTGAAAAAAGGTTGCAACGAAGCTGTCACCCAGGTCAAACCTGTTAAAAAAACAATTAAACAGATTAAATAGTAGAAGATCTGGACAAAATAAGGCGTAATTGAATAGCTATACAACAAGAGCATCACCATCGCAAAGCCAATAAAAAATATATGGGTATATAAAGACGAAATTATTTTTACTGTTGGCAAAATTTTAATATTAAAGGTTACTTTTTTAACCAGATAACTGTATTCCCTAAAACAATTCGTGCCATTCACCAGACACTCCGAGAAGAAAAACCAGACAATGATACCCGTTATCAAAAAAAGGATAAAGGGCATCCCACCAGTGGGAGCCGATTTCAAGCCCACATCAAAGACAAACCAGTATACTGCAATGGTAACAGTCGGCTGAATAAACGCCCACATAATGCCTAAAAACGATCCTGCATACCGGGATTTAAAATCATTTATCGAAAATTTCTGGATTAGTTTCCGATTTGCATACAAATCTCTGATATAATCCATTAAATCTTTAAATAAGTACAAACTGACACCTCATTCTTATTTTTAAATGAAAAAGCACAAAAAATGTGCTTTTTCATTTGTATCTATTCTACTTCTTTGAGTACATATTTTCATAATACTGCTGATAGTCGCCAGACTTTACCTGCTCCAGCCATTCCTGGTTATTTAAGTACCATTCAATGGTTTCAGCAATCCCCTGTTCAAAAGTATAAGATGGTTCCCAACCCAGTTCAGCGGTAATTTTTGAATTATCGATGGCATAACGACGATCATGTCCCAAGCGGTCTTCAACGTAGGTAATTAAATCTTTGCTGATTTTTGAGCCATCATTATCAATCTTGTATTTTCCCGAACGGAGCATGTTGCCCACATCCTCAATAATTAAATTCACAATTTCAATATTAGCCTTCTCATTGTTTCCGCCAATATTATAAACTTCACCTTCCACCCCTTTTTCAAGGATGGTATCAATGCCGCTGCAGTGATCTTTCACGTGCAGCCAATCTCTGATCTGCATGCCATCGCCATAAACCGGCAAGCTTTTTAGCGCCACCACATTTGAAATCATCAGTGGAATCAGTTTTTCCGGGAAATGATACGGTCCATAATTATTGGAACAGCGACTGATGGTAATTGGCAACTTAAAGGTCTGTCCATAGGAACGAACCACTAAATCGGCACTGGCCTTGGATGCTGAATAGGGGCTGTTAGGAGCAATCGGAGTCGTTTCGGTAAACATCCCAGTTTTTCCCAGAGCACCATACACCTCATCAGTGGATACCTGATGATAGCGAACCCCTTCCCGATAGGTCGGATAGCCATTTGCATCTTTACCATTTTGCCAGTGATTTTTGGCTTCGTCCAGCAGTACCAGGGTTCCCATCACATTGGTTTGAATGAAAATTTCCGGATCTTCAATACTACGATCCACATGGGATTCGGCAGCAAAGTTAACGATCGTATCAAAATTGTATTTGTCAAAAAGATCTTGGATAAAAGTCCGATCGACAATATCGCCTTTTTCAAAAACATAGTTGGGGTTGTTCTCAATGTCCGTTAAGTTTTCCAGATTTCCGGCATAGGTCAAAACATCTAAATTAACGATTTTATAATCCGGGTGCTGATTCAGCATATATTTTACAAAGTTAGAGCCAATAAATCCGGCACCACCGGTGATTAATACTGTTTTCATGATTACTCCATTTCTATCTATTCAAATCTTAATGTATCTCTAATCTCACTTAAAAAAGGAAGCTTTGTATCTTTTTCGGAGAGCAGCACCTCGTCGATCTTATCAAGAGGCCATTCAATACCAACTTCGGGATCGTTCCAACGGATGCCGCCATCATATTCCGGGGCATAAAGGTTGGTACACTTATAATTAAATACTGCTTCTTCTGATACCACCATGAAGCCATGAGCAAAACCTTCCGGGACATAAAACTTGGTCTTGTTTTTTTCAGTCAAAAGCACCCCAGCCCATTGGCCATAGGTGGGCGAGTCATTTCGCAAATCGACGGCAACATCAAATACTTCGCCTTGGGTAACCCGTACCAGTTTCCCCTGGGTAAATTTAGTTTGAAAATGCAGTCCTCTTAACACGCCTTTTGAGGACTTGGATTCATTATCCTGAACAAATCGCATCGTCAATCCGGCTTTGTGAAATTCTTCTTCATTATAGGTTTCCATGAAATACCCACGGTCATCACCAAAAACGGAAGGTTCGATAATAACCAATCCCTCGATTTTTGTTTTTATTACATTTATTTTTGCCATCTTATCTCCT
>JAKLQL010000041.1 GCA_022013395.1 Acetobacterium sp. | reverse complement strand
TGAAGCCGGCAAAACATTTGTTACTGAATACAAAAAAGCATATCCAAACAGCGCTAACATTGCTGCTGTATCCGCTTTAGGATATGACGGATACATGATGACCCTTGATGCGATCGAACGCGCCGGATCTGCTGATCCCGTTGCGATTCGTGATGCCTTAGCAGCGACTAAGGACTTTGAAGGTGCTACTGGTATGATTACCATCGATGCCAATGGCGATGCCACTAAAAACCAGGCCGTCATCAAAGGCGTTAAAGATGGCAAGTTCACCTACATGGATACTGTTACGATTGACTAGTCTCTCGTAATAACCTACCATTAATAATTCAATAAAAGAGAGCATGTTTTGCATGACTCTCTTTTATAACGCAAGGGCGCGTTAACTTGATACATAAGTGTATTTTTTTGCGTTACCTTCACAAAATCCAAACTTTGAGGGTATTTGATATCAGATACCCTCAATTCAATTCTATTAAATGATATAACGAGGTTAAAATTATGGTCGTTGGAATGACAATGGAAACATTCTTGCAGCAACTTATCAATGGTTTATCACTGGGTAGTTTATACGCCTTGATTGCCATAGGCTATACCATGGTTTATGGGATATTGAGACTGATCAACTTTGCACACGGTGATATCTTCATGATGGCTGCATATTTCACATATTTTGGGATCGCGGTATTTTTCCTTCCCTGGTATGTCACTTTTATTATTACTATTGGTTTAACCATGTTACTTGGTGTTGCCATCGAACGGGTGGCCTATCGTCCGCTTCGGGAGGCACCCAAAACATCTCTGTTAATATCAGCGATCGGGGTTTCGTTTTTACTGGAAAATGTGGCTAACTATCTATTCTCTGGCAAGCCCATGGCTTTCCCAGAATTCCCGCTTTTGACAACGCCTTTTTTTGTCGGCGGTTTGTCCTTTCAGCCGGTTTCTATTGTTATTCCAATTGTTGCATTTGTCCTGATGTCAGCACTTCTTTTTATTATTAATAAAACTAAAATTGGGATGGCCATGCGGGCTGTTGCGGTTGATTACGACACCGCTAAACTCATGGGTATTAAGATCAATGGGGTTATTTCTTCAACCTTTGCCATCGGCTCGGGCCTGGCAGCAGTTGGCGCTATTTTATGGTGTATGAAATACCCATCGGTGTTACCCCTCATGGGTGTTGTTCCTGGTTTAAAATGTTTTATCGCCGCCGTTATCGGTGGTATCGGTAATGTTAAAGGAGCGGTTCTCGGGGGGCTGATCCTGGGCTTCTCCGAAGTTTTGATGGTCGCTTTCTTCCCCGCCTTAACCGGCTATCGGGATGCCATCGCATTTGTTATTTTAATCGTCATTCTGCTGTTTCTTCCCAATGGTCTCCTTGGTAAGAAACAAGTGGAAAAAGTTTAGGGGAGGTACCAGAAATGAAAGACATTCAAAACAGTTTAGGTGCCTACTTAAAACTACATTGGAAAACGGCACTTTTTCTCGTCGTGCTGCTGCTGGGGATTGGAATTGCTGATATTTATGTCGATTCTTATCTGCGGCGAATTCTGAATTTATGTGCAATCTACGTGATCGTCAGTCTCGCCATGAATCTTGTCAATGGTTTTACCGGACAGTTTTCTTTGGGTCAAGCCGGTTTTATGGCTATTGGTGCCTATACGGTTGCGGTTTTCACCGTCCCGATTGAATCCCGGGCCGCCATTTTCTATCTGGAACCAATGGCGCCATTTTTAGCCAATATCCAGCTGCCCTTTATTGTGGCGCTGATTCTCGGCGGCTTAGTCACGGCCGTGGTGGCCTTTTTTATCGGTTACCCCTGTCTCAGACTGCGAGGTGATTACTTGGCCATTGCGACCCTGGGTTTTTCGGAAATTATCCGAATCGTCTTTACCAATACCCAGTCAATTACCAACGGTGCCCTGGGGATTAAAAGCATTCCCACCATCAGCAGTCTGTGGTGGACCTTCGGGATTGCGATCATCATTATTATTGCTACCATACTACTGATTAATTCCACCTACGGCCGGGCTTTCAAGTCCATCCGCGAGGACGAAATCGCCGCTGAAGCGATGGGCGTTGGTCTCTTTAAAACTAAAATGACCTCCTTTTTAATTGGGGCCTTCTTTACCGGTATTGGCGGCGGTCTATTTGCCGCTTTATTAGGTACCGTTGATCCCAAACAATTCTATTTCACCCTGACCTATAACTTCCTGTTAATCATCGTGTTAGGCGGCATGGGCAGTATCTCAGGAACGGTTATTGCCAGCTTTGTGGTCACCCTGGGTCAGGAAGCCCTGCGTTTTCTCGACGAACCGATGGCTTTTGGTCTGGATCTGCCGATTTTTAGACCCGGTTTGAGAATGGTTGTTTTCTCATTCCTGCTGATGGTCATTGTGCTCTTCTACCGCAAAGGCTTAATGGGTACCAATGAGCTCACCTGGGATTTCATGGCCGAAAAATTCCGCGCCCTCAAAAAACGATTGGGCGGTAAAAAGACCGCAACTGAGGGAGGTAACAAGCAATGAGTTTCTTAAAAACAGAAAATGTCATCATGCAGTTCGGCGGTGTTGTGGCCGTCAACGACTTAAATATTGATATTAAAAAAGGCGAGCTGGCGGCGCTGATCGGTCCTAATGGGGCTGGTAAAACCACGGCCTTCAATGTCATCACCGGAGTTTATACGCCCACCAGTGGCAAGGTCCTGATTACCCCCACCGATGGCGACGGCAATGCCGGCCAAATTGATATCACCGGAAAAAAACCCGACAAAATTACCGGGTTGGGCGTCGCCCGAACCTTCCAGAACATCCGCTTGTTTAAAGAGCTTTCCGTGATGGAAAATGTTCAGGTAGCCACCCATTTAAATGCCGACTACAGTTTCTTATCGGCCATTCTCCGGGCACCCAAAGCCCGTAAAGGTGAGCGCCAGGCTAAAGCCGAATGCGAATTTTTACTGGAACGCCTGGGACTGATTGACCTGCGCAACGAGAAAGCCTCATCGCTGCCCTATGGCCAGCAACGCCATCTGGAAATTGCCCGGGCTCTGGCCACCAAGCCGCAGCTGCTGCTGCTGGACGAACCGGCTGCCGGGATGAATCCCCAGGAAACCGATGAATTAACCGACCTGATTTTTAAACTTAAAACCGATTTCGGTTTAACGATCTTTATGATTGAACATCATATGGACCTGGTTATGGAAATTTCCGATCATATTTATGTATTGGATTTTGGATGTACCATAGCCAAAGGAACCCCGGATGAAATTCAAAATAATCCGAAGGTTATTGAAGCATATTTGGGGGTAGACGCTGATGTTGAAGATTAGTAATTTAGAAGTCGCTTATGGCGGTATCGAAGCCGTTAAAGGTATTAGTCTGGAAGTGCCCGAAGGCAAAATTGTCACCCTGATTGGAGCCAATGGCGCCGGCAAAAGTACCACCCTCCGGGCGATCGTCAATCTTGTTAAAGCCAAGTCTGGCAGCATTACCTATAATGGCGATGAATTGCTGGGACTGGACACCACCAAGGTGGTCGACAAGGGCATCACCCTAGTGCCGGAAGGCCGTCATGTTTTCCCCGATCTGACGGTCCTGGAAAATCTCAAGATTGGTGCTTACATGCGTAAAGACAATCTCGATGCCGACATTAAGCACATTTACAGTCTCTTCCCCCGTCTGGAAGAGCGTTCCTGGCAGGCCGCCGGAACCTTATCCGGCGGTGAGCAACAAATGCTGGCAGTGGGCCGGGCGATGATGAGCAAACCCAAGCTGCTGATGATGGATGAACCATCGCTGGGGCTTGCGCCACTGGTTGTTCAGGGTATTTTTGATATCATTCAAACCCTGAATAAAGAAGGGATGACGATTCTGTTAATTGAGCAAAATGCCAACATGGCGCTCAAGGTTGCTGATTATGCCTATGTTTTAGAAACTGGTAAAATTACCAAAGAAGGCACCGGCCGGGAATTACTGGCGGATGAAAGCATTAAAGAAGCCTATCTGGGCAAAAGTCACCGCAATAAATAAAAACTAACTAAAAAATGATTACTAAGATCATAAAATAAAAACAGCGCCTATTATTTGTGAAATAATTGGCGCTGTTTTTATTTTCATTTTCATATAATGCATTAAAGCTTTAATGCTTTGATTTTTTATCGCCGGGCAATAATGACCTTATTTTTTATCGTCAAGGTTTTATTAAAGACCCGTTTAAATTTCTTGCCGCATTCATTGATAATCATATTGTCAAACACCGAATGACCGGTGGTCAACACGTTGAGCTGGACTTCATTTTCCATGATCACACAGTTGACATCCTTGACAACCCCATCCATACTCCGATCCAGATATTCGGCAATCTGCAGGAATAGGCTGAGCTGATCAATCAGATGTCGTTCTTCGTCCTGAAGCAGACCAATGTATTCTTCGGAAATATGGATTTTTTTATTGGTGCGGTGATTCAGCGCCACAAAAGCACTCATCAGCAGTTCTTTCTGCTCAACCCCCAACAGTCCGGAGTTTAAAATAATATAAAAACTGTGTTCATGGTGATTGGCAAAAGCCAGTTTAACGCCGACATCATGAAGCATGGCCGCCGCCCGGATCATCTTACGAACATCCTGCTTGATGCCATGCAGCGGTTTGAGCTGCTCAAACAGGTTTTCAGTCAGTTTGAGAACATGGTAGGCATGGGGAATATTGACATTAAAGTTAAGCATGATATTGACTAACGATAACTCAAAAATATCATAAACTAGATTATTCTCGTTGTAGCCGAAGTAATCGTAGATAATCCCATCTCGCAAACCGGCATTGCTGATGATCAGTTCCGGCGAATCGATCTGCTTCATCACCCGTTCCAGGGTATGGCTGGAACCGACGAAAATATCAATTCGTCCTTTTGACAGTCCTTTTAAATTGGCCCGTTCAGCCAGGTTCATGCTGGCGGCCATTTCACAGATCCGTTTCACTTCCCGGGATTTCATCCGATAATTATGGGCAATTTCCATCGGATAATTATTCATGCTGCGATCAATCCGGCCGACGTTTCGAATCGTTCCGCCCACCCCAATCAATGGCAACCCCTGAGCTTTTATAAAAATCGGGGTTTCTTCAAAAGCATTTTTCAGAAAATCATCCAGGGCTTTTAAATTTTTATCGGTCACCTCATCGGTCAGGTCAAATTTATCAGCCAGATCGATGGAACCAAAGGGTAGGCTGACGGCTTCCACCTTCTTGCGGTCTTTGATCAGCACAAATTCGGTCGAACCACCGCCGATGTCCATCAGCAGGGCATCTTTTATATCCAGAGTATTAATCGCGCCCAGATAGTCCATCGAGGCTTCCACTTCGCCGGGAATGATCTCGACATCCAAGCCAATTTCATCTTTAATCCGAGCCACATAGGCAGCGCCGTTTGAAGCTTTACGCACTGCGGCGGTGGCCACGGCGATGACCTTTTCGATGCCGTAGGCCGTACACATACTCTGAAACATCGCCAGAGTTTCGATTCCAAAGTCCATCCGGTCT
>JAKLQL010000040.1 GCA_022013395.1 Acetobacterium sp. | reverse complement strand
GCCAGTGAGTTTATTGGACCACTAGCCGGGTATTTAACGGGATGGACGTATTGGTTTATGTGGATTGTAACGTGTATGGCTGAGGTTACCGCAGTCGGAATTTATGTTAATTTCTGGTTCCCAAGTGTTCCACAATGGGTTTCGGCGCTGGCGGCAGTGGTTTTATTGTCATTGGTGAACTTGGTTGCCGTCAAGGCTTTTGGCGAATTTGAATTTTGGTTTGCCCTGATAAAAGTTGCGACCATTATTGTGATGATTATCTTGGGGATCGTGATGATTACCACGGGATTAGGTAATGGCGGCGTCCCAATTGGAATTTCTAACTTGTGGAATAACGGTGGTTTCTTCCCGAATGGCATAAAAGGGCCGGCGCTGGCGATGGTAATGGTAGCATTTGCGTTTGTCGGGATTGAACTGATTGGTGTGACTGCCGGTGAAGCTAAAAATCCGGATAAAGTAATCCCTTCAGCGATCAACAAGGTGTTAGTCAGAATCCTGATATTCTATGTCGGTTCAATGTTTGTCATCCTGGCACTTTATCCATGGGCGACAATTGGAACGACCGGTAGTCCGTTTGTCGCGACCTTTGTTAAGTTTGGAATCGGTGCGGCTGCAGGCATTGTCAATTTCGTTGTCCTGACAGCAGCATTATCTTCATGTAACAGCGGTATTTTTACGACTGGACGGATGCTCTATAACCTTTCACTGCAAGGTTCGGCACCCAAAATGTTTGGAAAGCTTGGCAAGACGCAAGTTCCCAGTACCGCCATCTTAATTTCGGCAGGGTTCATGCTGATTGGTGTTTTACTTAATTATATCGTTCCAGCTAAAGTATTTGCATATGTCACCAGCGTAGCAACATTTGCCGGCGTTTTTTCATGGTTTATGATCTTACTGGCGCAAATGAAATATCGAAAAACGCTGACGCCGGAACAAATAAAGAAAATTAAATTCCCTATGAAAGGATATCCTTATACTAATTATATTAGCATGATATTTTTAGTAATTCTGATCGTCATCATGTTCATGAGTCCAGACACGCGGGTAGCAGTTATTGTCGGACCGCTATGGTTAGGAGTACTGGTTGCTTATTATTATGGCAACGGCATTCATAAACGTTCCTGTGTTACAGTAAAAGCGAACATCCCAGAATTTGATAAAATAGCCAATCCAGTAACGGTTGTCAATGACGCCAATGAAATATAAGAAATGCTAATCTGAAAGAATTTAATCAGTTCTTTCAGATTGGCAGCACAATAAAAAGTTCATTATGAAAAAAATTCATAATGAACTTTTTAAGAAAATTTTAACAGAAAATCGGTAATGGATTCTTTTAAGTAAAGAATAAAAGTATTTTACCAGGATTAAAGTTCTTAAAGAAACAATTGCAACCCTGGAAAATTAATTAAATGCACATTAACGTTAACCTTAATAAAAATTAGGGTAACAACTACAAGAATAGCCAATTTTTATAGCAAAAAATTACTCATAATAAAGTGTATACACGAAAAAACTAATATGATATAATTTTCTAGATAAAATTTTGCTATATTTATAACAAACAAAAACATTTTGTTTTAATTTCAAGGAGGAAAATCATGCCTAAAAAAATGATGACAATGGATGGAAATACTGCAGCTGCACACGTTGCTTATGCGTTCACCGAGGTTGCTGCTATTTTTCCAATTACCCCTTCATCCCCGATGGCGGAATATGCGGATGTATGGGCTTCACAAGGACGAAAAAATATCTTTGGCGAAATTGTAAAAGTATCAGAAATGCAATCTGAAGGTGGCGCTGCTGGAGCTGTACACGGTTCATTAGCCGCAGGTGCTTTAACCACTACCTTTACTGCTTCCCAGGGATTATTATTAATGATTCCTAATATGTATAAAATCGCCGGCGAATTATTACCTGGTGTTTTTCATGTAACAGCCCGAACATTGGCGGCTCAGGCATTATCTATTTTTGGTGACCATGGTGATGTTATGGCATGTCGTCAAACTGGTTTTGCTTTACTGGCTTCCGGTGGTGTTCAGGAAGTTATGGATCTGGCAGCGATTGCTCATCTGGCAGCGATTAAAAGTCGGGTACCATTTATGCACTTCTTTGATGGGTTTAGAACTTCTCATGAAATTCAGAAAATCGAAGTTATCGATTATGATGTGTTTAAAAAATTAGCAGATTTTGATGCGATTCAGGAATTCAGAAACAATGCCTTAAATCCTGAACATCCAGTCACTCGCGGAACAGCTCAGAATCCTGATATTTTCTTCCAGGCAAGAGAAGCCTGTAACCCATTCTATGATAGCATCCCCGAAATTGTTGCAGATTACATGGAAAAAATCTCAGCAGAAACTGGCCGTGACTATCACTTGTTTGATTATTATGGTGCTCCTGATGCTGAAAATATCATCATTGCTATGGGTTCTGTTACCGATACGATTGAAGAAACCATTGATTACCTGACTGCTCAGGGTGAAAAAATCGGCTTGATCAAAGTTCGATTATTCAGACCTTTTGCACCAGAGTATTTATTAAAAGTATTACCAAAAACGGTTAAAAAAATATCCGTGTTAGACCGTACCAAAGAACCTGGTTCATTGGGCGAACCTTTATACCAGGATATCTGTACTGTCTTCTACGGCAAAGAATTCCAACCACTGATTGTTGGCGGCCGTTATGGTTTAAGTTCAAAAGACACCACCCCTGCTCAAATTAAAGCAGTTTATGATAATTTAAAATTGGATCAACCAAAAGATAAATTCACCATCGGGATTGTCGATGATGTTACGCATACAAATCTTGAACTGGGTGAAAACTTACATACTGTTCCAGAAGGAACGAAAGGATGTAAATTCTGGGGACTTGGCTCTGACGGAACCGTTGGTGCCAACAAATCAGCCATCAAAATTATTGGCGATCATACCGACTTATACGCTCAGGGTTATTTCTCCTATGACAGTAAAAAATCCGGTGGGGTTACCGTTTCGCACTTGCGATTTGGTAAAAAACCAATTAAATCAACTTACCTGATTGTTAATTCGGATTTTGTATCCTGTTCAACCCAAGCATACGTTCACCAATATGACCTGTTAAAAGGTTTGAAAAAAGGTGGTACCTTCCTGCTTAACACCGTTTGGGAAACAGAAGAACTGGAAGAAAAATTACCAGCTTCTTTAAAGAAATATATCGCCGATAATGACATTAATTTCTACATCATCAATGCGACAAAAATTGCTGAAGAAATTGGTTTGGGCCGTCGTACCAATATGATTATGCAGTCCGCATTCTTCAAACTGGCCGATATTATTCCAATCGAAGATGCTGTGACCTTCTCAAAAGCTGGTATTCAGAAATCGTACGGCAAAAAAGGTCAAAAAATTGTTGATATGAACAACGCCGCTGTTGATCAGGGGATTGACGCACTGGTTAAAGTAGCGGTTCCTGAATCATGGAAAGCTCTTAAAGCAGATGGCACAACGGAAGAAAATGTACCTGAATTCATTACAAAAATTCTTCGACCCATCAACCGGCTGGCTGGAGATGATATTCCAGTTTCAGCGTTTACTGGTGCTGAAGATGGAACATTCATGTCCGGATCGGCTGCCTACGAAAAACGTGGCATCGCGGTTAATGTACCAAAATGGATTCCCGAAAACTGTATTCAATGTAATCAATGTTCATTTGTTTGCCCTCATGCAGCCATTCGTCCGGTATTAGTGGATGCTGGTGAAAAAGCGGCCGCACCAGCAGGCTTTACAACTGTCAAAGCCACCGGAAAACAATTTGATGGCTTAGAATACCGTATTCAGGTTAGCACCTTAGACTGTACCGGTTGTGGTAACTGTCAGGATACCTGCCCAGCTAAAACAAAAGCGCTGGAAATGGAACCAATTGATACTCAGGCTGAACAGATTCCAATGTGGAACTATTCAACCACCGTTAAAATCAAAGATAATCTGATGAACAAAGCATCGGTCAAAGGCAGCCAGTTCTGTCAGCCACTGCTTGAGTTCTCCGGTGCTTGCGCCGGTTGTGGTGAAACACCTTATATTAAGACCATTACCCAACTATTTGGGGATCGCATGATGGTTGCTAATGCGACTGGTTGTTCCTCTATCTGGGGCGCTTCCTCACCATCCACACCTTACTGTAAAAATGCTGAAGGCAAAGGACCAGCCTGGGCAAACTCTTTATTTGAAGACAATGCCGAGTATGGCTTTGGGATGATGCTGGCAACTGAAAAAATGGCTGATACCATTGAAAGCTATTTAGTAGCAATCATTGCTGGCGATGCACCAGAAGCAGTAAAAACTGCCGGACAAGCTTGGATCAACAGCAGAAAAGATGCAGAAGCTTCAAAAATTGCCTCAGCTCAACTGGTTGAAGCATTAAGCGGATATACACCAAGTGCTGATTTAGCAACCCAGGTGAAATTTATCCTTGATAATCAGGCTTACCTCGTTAAAAAATCCCAGTGGATTTTCGGTG
>JAKLQL010000375.1 GCA_022013395.1 Acetobacterium sp. | reverse complement strand
TGCATTTACCGGAAATAAGTTTGAATTCCGTATGTTAGGTTCCAACCAATCAATCGCTGGACCAAACATTACTTTAAATACCATTGTTGCCGACGTTTTAGCTGATTATGCTGATGTCCTGGAAAAAGCTGATGATTTTGATACTGCATTAAATGCACTACTTCAAAAATCTGTTAAAGAAAATAAAAACATCGTCTTCAATGGCAATAACTACTCCGAAGAATGGGTTGAAGAAGCGGCCCGACGTGGTCTTCCAAACTTAAAGAATACTCCAGAAGCTTTAGCTGAATTTACTTCTGAGAAAAACATTAAGCTTTTTGCACGACATAATATCTTTACCCCAGCCGAAATGAATTCTCGTTATGAAATTCATTTAGAAGAATACAGCAAAACCATTAACATTGAAGCATTAACCATGCTTAACCTGGCTAAACGTGAAATTTCACCAGCAGTATTTACCTACACAAAAGAAGTTGTTGATACCTTGGTTGCCAAAAAAGCCATTGGTGCTGCCATTGATGATTCCGCTGAAGCAACTCTGGCCGAAAGATTATCCAAACTTTCTGGCGAGCTCATTAAAGCCATTGATTTCTTAGATGAAACACTTGCGGGCGTAGAAAATACTGAAAATCCTCAAGCAGAAGCCGACTATTTCTGTGCCAAAGTCCTTCCTGCCATGGAAGCACTGCGAACTGTTGCAGATTCTCTTGAAACCATTGTGGCTGAAAAATACTGGCCATTCCCAACTTACGAAGACATTCTGTTCTACGTATAAACAATCTATTTATAACTATAAAAACGCAAAAGTGGGCTATTATCCCACTTTTGCGTTTTTTATTTTATATCAATCAATTTTGGTTGATTGATGAAAGTTACTGGTGTGACTTCTGGTGAGGCCTGATTTTGCAGTCTGCCGGAAATCTTCTGGCAAAACACAATTAAACCTCAAAAACCCCAATCATCAATGATTTGTTTTGATGATTGGGGTTTAACAATTCCCGCTTTTTAATTTCATTTTAAAATTCTGCAAACGCTTTTCCATACTCAACGCACTGATGTCGACCATTTTTATCCGGTTCCCCTAGAATGGTTAATCCCTTATCAAAGAGAATTGCTCCCAGATCTTTCACCCGGTTCTCCCAATCATCCATCCACTCACCAGCACCCCATCCATGGGATCCGAAAAGGGCTACCTTCTTTCCTTTCAGATGACTGGAAATCGCTTTGAAAAAAGGCTCAAATTCGGTTTTTTCAAGCGCTTCTCCAGTCATTGCCGGACAACCCAGCACAATTTTATCATATGTATCGATGCTGTTAATATCAAAGTCAACCACGTTAACTAAAATTGCTTTGCATCCGGCTTCATCAATCCCATTGGATATTTTTTCAGCCATAATCTCAGTGCTTTCCTTATAACTCCAATATATGACGCCAATTTTATCTACCAGTTCCATCTCTGTCTCTCCTTTTTATGTTTGAAAATTATTGTTGTTTAAGTTATTACCCTAAAACAAACCGAGTAATCATTTAAAAAATCTTACAACCGTTTATTTTTACACGACCATTTATGCTTCTATTGATAACCCAGAATTGATCTTTTTTAATTCATCCTTCAAAATAGCCACGCATGACTCCAGCAGATTTTCCAGTAATGCTTTATTATGCCTTAGTCCTTCGCGATAGTAAGCCTTGGTTTTTTCACGGATGGCAAATTTACCTAACAGTCCTACTACCGGTATCGCTAAAAAGATTGTCCCAGCAATGGTTGAGGCAATCTTGTCGCCTTTTTTAATCTGAAAATGGGTAATTTGCGGCGTTTTCTGCTGATTGCTGACTTCTACCAGGGCATTTCCGAAGAATTGACTGCTGAAAGCATTATAGTAGTCATATGCTTCATTAAATAAGGCATCCGATTCTTTGGTAATTTCATCAAAAATATCTTGGGCATAGATGTCAAAATACTGGTTGCGTGCCTGCTCTTTTTTTGCTGATGATGGATTTAAAAAACCCACATTTTTTTCGACAACTTCCAGACAATCCCGGTACCATTGATCTATTTTTTGATGACCAATGTCTTCCAGAATTTTAGGCATTTTGCTGGAAATAGAGCCCAACAGATTAACCTTGATCCGATGGATGATCTGTTCTTTTCCAAAAGCTTCAGTTTGCTTACCGCTGAGGAGCTTTTTCGCATGATTGGATACTTCCACAATATCCCAATTTTGCACTGAAGTTTTCTCAGTGATGACTTTTTGCATGGCCTCAATGGACGGCTTCACATTCATTACATCACAGTGAGTGAATACCACCAGCACCGGATTTCCATCCCTGGCCAGGGTGTTAATCATCTCCAGATCAAAGTCTTCCACCCGGGCAGCTTTAGCCGAAAGACAGTAAATAATGGTATGAAACCAATCTTTGATTTCCCGGACATTGTGCTGATCCAGTGCCGCTTGGATCAGGGCTTTCCAACTTTCAGATTTATTGGCTTCCAGTCCCCAGGAATCATAAAGATGCAAAATGAGATTAGGATTTAGGGCAATGGTTTCCTCAAACAACCCCATTCCGGTAACCGGTCGACCGGCTCCGGTTTTCATCAGATCTACACCAAAAAGGTAATTAAACAGTGACGTTTTACCGACTCCGGTTTTGCCCAGAATTAGTACATTGGTTTCGCACGTTTTATCCACGTCTGGCAACCTTAAACCACTCGGTCATTAATTTTCCGATATTTTCGCCATTGAAATAGTCATTCCACTCAATTTCCTTGCCCTCTTCAAATACTGCGGTGGCACAGCGAAAACAAATCTCCGAAATGGCATATCCCATAGCAGCAGTAAAACTGGATGCCACTGCGGTGTTAACCGTGGTGCCAATGGCGGTTCCCACCCCGGGAATTAGTTTAAATAGATTGGCACTCAGGGTTTGCGCCAATAACCGACCTGATTCGGAAACCACCACCGAACCCACCAGCGATGAAAGATTCCCCAGTTTTTGATCCAATCCATAGGTTTTCATAATATGCAGCGACATTTTGATTTGGATCGGTACCAGCAACACCGCATCAGAAAAGGGAATGGGAGTCAGAGCAACCCCAGCCGCGCCACTAGTGTAAAGCGGAATAATTTTATGGTTAATCAGTCGCTTTTTAGCTGCCAGATTTCCTTTGAGGGCGCTGATAAAACCCTCCCGCAGGGATTCGTCCAAATGGTCGATGGCCCATTTAATGAGTTCATCCCATTGCAGATAATCATTTAAAGCACTAATAACCGCTTCATCATCGGACACGCTGGTTCTAAAAAATTCAACTTGACAATTATTGCGAATGGCCTCTTCCATGGCCTGAAGTTCTTCTGCATCGACGTTATCAATTTGGGTCAACACCACGGCCAGCGGCAGTTTTTTTCCGCTAAGCATCTGGATCACGTCGATGTCCATGTCCGTAACCCGTTTATTAGCAGCGGAAATACAGTACCAAACCTCATGGATCTGATTGCTTAAATCTGTGTTGCTGTCTTTATTCTTAATTGTCAGGTGTGGTTCTGAGCCATTTCCTCTGAACTGATCCACCCAGCTTTCCACATTGAGTTTGTAATTTGACACCTTTTCGGTTCCGATTTCATAGCCTTCGGTGTCGTAAAGCACCACCCCGACATCTTCCTGATGATATTTTGTAATCCCCCGGGTCACTGGGATGCCATGACCGATCTTTGCCACAGCTTCCCCAAAAACATAATTCACCACTGAGCTTTTTCCGGCGCCGGTGGCACCGCAAATCAAGATGTTTGGTTTTTTTATTCCCTGGGTGATTTCTCCAAGGGTTTGATTAAAATCAAAATCGTCTGGTCGATAGTCTTTCATTGCTACCCTCTTTCTTGTTTTTCGCCTGAT
>JAKLQL010000374.1 GCA_022013395.1 Acetobacterium sp. | reverse complement strand
ATTTTTCACTATTGGAAACGTTATCTATTTTCAACCTAAATTTTTTCTTAAGAAAACCCGATGTTTTGTTTTAAATGCATAAATAAAAAACCCAGGGACGACAAGCTGAAACTTTGCCTTCCCTGGGTTTTCTTACCATCATTCATTTAACTTTGTATTTATTTTATTTAGACAATCACACGTACTTCAAATTTTTCCTGACAAACGGGACATTTCACCATATGCTTGCCCCGTTTGATTGGCAGCTGCAACATCTTTTTGCAACTGGGACATTTCCGGTAACGGTGGACGCCGATTTCTTTAAACCGTCGAAATAACAGTTTAACTTCTCTTTTGATCGGATTCCAGATTTTTAAAAATTTGTCATTTTCCGCCCGACGCTTACTAACATTTCTGGAAAAGCTTCTAAAGATCAACAACAGCAGGATGGCATTGGACACACCCATCAGAATCACTGAATCAACCAGCAAATTAACCAGTATCAGCCCCACCACCAAAAACAACATTGCATAATAAAGCTGATCGGCACCGTAACGGCCGGACATGAATTTCACTAACTTATTTTTCAAACTTTCCATTTGTTTTCTCCTAATATTTACTCTTAGTTGATACACTCACTGGTTCTAAAAGATAAAGCTTAAAAATGAAAGTAAAAACTGAAACGCATAAAATCCAATAAACAATTTTAAAATCGTGCCAATTGGCGAGAACGATGACGAACGTCCACCAAAGCCACGTTTAGGTTTTTCCATCTGACTCAATACATGTCGGTATTCTTCATTATCCGGTTCCATTTCCACTGCTATTTTCACCTGATAGATGGCATCTGCATGATTGCCGATACCATAATTAGCAATGGCACTGTAGTAATACCACTTCGCACTGCGATCAGAAAGATGATTTAAAACATTTAATGCTTCCCGATAATCGCCCTGATTGATATAGCGGACCGCCGTATCAAAACTGTATCGGCGGTTCTGATTGGCATAAGCGCCAAAAATCCATTCAAACGGATCAAACCCTTCAAAGGTATCTGACTGGCGGGAACCATAACCAAACGGTTCATAGGCGGGTCTGCCCTGATAAGTCTGACCAGCCGGATTGCTGCTTGTTCCATAGGCATTTCCGTAGGCATAATTTGCTTTGCCACTTTTTATTAAATCATAGGCGGCATTGATCTCGCTCATTTTTGCTGCCGATTCTTGATTACCCGGATTCAAATCCGGATGATATTTTTTCGCCAGTTTTTTATATGCTTTTGTGACTTCCTCATCACTGGCATCATGAGCAACGCCCAATACTGAATATGGGTTCAATTTTATTACACCTCAATCTCTTTAAAAATAATATTGTTAT
>JAKLQL010000373.1 GCA_022013395.1 Acetobacterium sp. | reverse complement strand
CTATGTTATTTTTGGAACCTATAGTTTAACCCTTAATAAAGATGCCCGGCTAAACCGTGTGTTTGCGGCATTGTGTTTTTGTTTTGCCATCTGGAGTTTTGTAGCGGCCGCCACCAATTCATCAGTGACTGCTGAAGAAGCCATTTTCTGGCGACGGTTTTCGGTGCTGGGTTGGGGTGTTGCATATAGCATTCTGCTTCATGTCATCATTATCATCAGAAAAGCACCCTGGAGTTTACCAAATAAAAACAAGCTGTTGGTAATGGTTCTCTATGTACCAGCATTACTGAATATAGTTACTTTCTTTATTTTCAGCATGCCCCAAAATGGACATATTCAAATGATCCATACCAGTGCCGGATGGATATCTAAGGCGGATGACATCTGGTTTGACGTGCTTTTTATCAGCTATTATCTGAGTTTTACCTTTATTTCGATGATGTTGCTGGTTCGTTGGTATAAAAAAAGAAAAAACACGCCTGATCGAACGAAAGCTATCCTGCTGATGGTATCCTTTGGAGCAGCTTTCTTTTTAGGGACGATTACCGATTTCGTAGTGGCTAGCCTGCCCAATCGGCAAATTCCGTCCATGGCACCGGTAGAGGTACTGATTCCGGTGGCCTGTATTTTTTATATCATCTATAAATATGGTTTGATGTTATCTCCTCAGCAGCAGGGTGGAACACATCAGGAAGGGATGATCCTCAGTACCATCAGCCGCACCAGGCTATTCAAATATATCAGCATCGTAATGATAATTGGTAGTATCCTGAATTTCTATGGCCGGATCAGTAATGTCGATACGCGGATAAGCGGGCTGCTGTTAAGCTTTATTCTGGTGCTGATGGGATCCTTTGTCATGGGCATTCCATATCTCTTCAAGTCAATCAAGTCACAGGAAAATGCCCTGGGATTATTTTTGGGAATTCTGATGCCAGTGGTCATGCTGGTTCATTTTAATGTGTCTTTTAGTAATATTATCTGGCCGGTGCCAATATTCTTTATGATGCTCACTGTTATTTTTAACAATAAGAACATTTTTTTTGGACTGGGTGTCTTAAGTCTGCTGATAGAAGTGGTTTTCTGGATATTAATGCCTGATTTATGGCTAATGGTGGACAAACGGTTTTATTTTTATCGACTGCTGTTCTACGTAATTGGGATTGGACTGACCGTTATCATTACCCAAATTTATGTGTTGAGACTGATCGAAAACACAAAACAGGACGCATTTCAAAAAATGATAACCGAATTATCAGCTGATTTTGTAACCATGAACCGCAATAATTTTGATGAAAAGGTCAATTATTTACTAAAAAGAAGTGGGGATTTTACCAATACGGATCGGGTCTATGTCGGTCGTTTTTCAAAGGATGAAGAAACCATTTTTTATACCCATGAATGGCTGCGGGAAGGCATCACAATCGTCAAGGATGAAGGTGTAAATGGAGTCGCGGCACTGACCTGGAGTACCGGAAAGATACTGGCCAATGAGATTGTCTATATTCCCAGCACCGATCAGCTTCCCACTGAGGCTGAAGGTGAACGGCGAAGGCTTAAAAATCGAGCAATTCGATCGCAGATACTTATTCCCATCCAAAGTAACCATTACATTAACGGGTTGATTGGATTCGATGTGATGCGGAGCCAAAAAGCATTGCGGATCATCGACCATGATTGGCTGAGAGTCCTGGCCAACATTCTGTCCGATGCTATCGCAAAGGTAGAAACTGAGCATGAACTGAATTATCTGGCCTATTATGATCCCCTCACCGGGATCCCTAATCGGGCTTTGTTTTACCGGCGATTGGAGCAGGCCATCGATCTGTCACAAAAAACCGGGAAAAACCTGGGGGTAATCTTTATTGATTTAGATGGCTTTAAAGAAGTCAATGATGCCTTGGGCCATGATTGTGGCGATCAGCTGCTCAATCGGATTGGGAAGCGGCTCACCGATTGTCTTGGTGAAGCTGATGTAGTGGGTCGGTTTGGCGGCGACGAGTTTCTGATTATGGTGCCGCAATTTTCACACAAACAGGAGCTGGACGAAGTCGCAGAAAAAGTAATGTCGATCTTTCATCGTCCGATGTTGGTTGCCGAACAGGAATTGTATGTTTCTGGAAGTGGCGGGATTGCCGTTTATCCCAGAGATGGCAAAAGTGTGAACACTTTGATTAAAAATGCTGATTTAGCCATGTACGCTGCTAAAAAAAGTGGAAAAGGGCGGATTTCCTACTGCTCAGGTGTTATGAAAGAAGCAGTGCAGGAAAAAATGACGCTGACAAACAGTCTATATCGGGCTTTGGAACAACAGGAATTGTTTCTTCATTATCAACCCCAGGTTTCTGGAATTAGTCATGAGATCACGGGTTTCGAAGCTCTGCTTCGATGGGAACACCCGGAACGGGGGCTGGTTTCTCCGGAGGTTTTCATTCCCTTAGCTGAACAAAGCGGTTTAATCAGTAGTATCGGCGAATGGGTACTAAAGACCGCCTGTGCTCAGAATAAGGCATGGCAGGATCGCGGCTATAAACCGGTGCGGATGGCGGTTAACCTGTCGGTTGAGCAGTTCCGCAGTACTAATCTGGAGCGTATTATCCGGAACTGTCTGGAAGATACTGGGCTCGACCCTCGGTATCTGGAATTGGAAATCACCGAGGGCATTGCCATGAAAACCTCTCAATATGTGATTCGGCAGCTGCATGCATTAAAAAATCTGGGGGTAGCTATTAGTATTGATGACTTTGGTACGGCCTTTTCATCAATGAGCCGGCTTAAAGATCTGCCGGTGAACCGCATTAAAATTGACCGACAGTTCATCTGGGGAATCGGCAAGAATCCCCGGGACGAATCGGTTATTTCAGTGATGATCCATCTGGCCCGGCAAATGGGCTTGGAGGTGACTGCCGAAGGCGTGGAAACAGAAGCGCAGCTGGCATTTCTTCAAGCTGAGTATTGTGATGAAATTCAGGGTTTTTATTTCTCAAAACCGATTCCTGCCGACGCCATTACCCAAGATATTTACGAGTGTCAGGCCACCAATATAAAAACAAACATTAAGGGTGTGGAATTTTTAACGAATCCCTTTTCTTTGTAAATAAATTTCCGGAAGAAGCCTGTTTATGGGTCTTAATCACATAGAGAAAGCTTTCCCAATTATCGATTCCGATAACTGTTATGGAGGATAAACGATGCTGCAAATCCAAATATCGATGCTATTTTATTTAACTTTCATCCTGTATCTTTGTCTGGGTTTTTTTTGTTTATTTCTTAACAAAAAGGAAGCACTCAATCAGGTTTTTTTCTGGCTATGCATGAGTTATGCGGTCTGGTCTTTTGGGTTTGCCATGTCCAACTCACTAAATGAGGTTCAGAATGTATTGATCTGGCGTCGGATTGCTGCATTGGGCTGGGGCATCGCATTCAGTCTGATGCTGCATTTTATGCTCATTTTAACTGAAAATAAGGCTTTGCTCCTTTCTTTAAAAGTACGGATGGCGATTTATCTGCCAGCAGTCATTACCATTTCTGTTTTTTCCCTGTTTCCTGAGCTGACTAACGCCCAGTATAATCTGGTTCTAACAGACGCAGGGTGGGGAAATATTCCCAGTAACAATTTCTGGGATATGTTTTATAACCTTTATTACCTGAGTTTTTCGCTGATTACACTGGGGGTTCTCTTTAAATGGCATCGCACATCTCAAGACCGACAAAAGCAGCAGCAGGCCTTCTGGCTGCTGCTGGCGTTTTCTGTTGCGATCGCTTTGGGAACGGTCTCCGAAATGATGGCAAATAACATCTTATCCTATAAAATCCCTTCAATTGCGCCGATTCTGATTCTGATTCCGGTGATGGCATTTGCCTATGATATCTGGAAATATAAGCTGATGTTACCACCGGAGGCAACAAAAAAAGTGAAGTACAGTGAAATTCTCAGTAGTGATGCGCACGTAACGCTTTTTCGATATATTGCCATTATCTTTATTATTATCAGTGTCCTGAATCTCTGTCAGTTCTTCTTTCAGCCAATAGAATTATGGCGGGTTATGCTGATCAGCACTGTCAATCTGGCCTTTGGTCTTTGCATTTATAGTCTTCCTTTTTCGGGATTATCAACCATTAATCAGGACTGGATTATGACGGTGATGATAGTAGTTGCCATTCCGTTGATGCTCTTTAGACCTTTGGATAATCTGACCAATACCATATGGTGTGTGCCGCTTATTTTTATGATGACCACTATTGTTTTAAAGCGCCAGAAAATGTTTGCTCTTTTTGCAGTGGCAACCTTAATTTCTGGCATGATCATCTGGTTATGGAAATCAGCTCACTGGGTACATATTGGGAGTTCGGATTATTTGGCCCGGCTTTTCATCTGTAGCGTTGCGATTCTTTTAGCGGGCTATATCAATCGTATCTATATTGAAAGGCTGAAAGAAAATGATCGGCAGATTGGCTTTCAGAAGATGATCTCCCAGGTGACCACCCATTTTGTGTCCGTTTCAGCCAGTAATTTTGATGAAAAGGTACAGAATTTATTAAAAACAAGTGGGGAATT
>JAKLQL010000039.1 GCA_022013395.1 Acetobacterium sp. | reverse complement strand
GCTCTATAATTTAGATATGATTTTAATAAGAGTGATTCTTTTAAAGAAACTAATTAATTTAAGATCGGTTGCGAATGTCAACGAATAAATTACTGGAGGGTATCATATGAATTCAAATTTTAGCTGTAAAACCTGTGCAAGTGCGGACCAAAAACTGGAAACATTTATTTCCAATCTCAGCGTGGATACATCCCATCACCGGATGGAAGGACAAAGTGTCAAATGCGGATTCGGATTGCAGGGAATCTGCTGCCGGCTCTGTTCAAATGGGCCATGTCGAATCACTCCCGATGGCCCCAAAGGTGTTTGTGGTGCCACAGCTGATACGATGGTAGCCAGAAACTTTTTGAGAGCCGTTTCAGCTGGATCCGGATGTTATATTCATATTGTTGAAAACACAGCACTTATGCTAAAGAAAACAGCAGCAAGCAAAGGGTTATTAAAAGGTAAAGTCGCCCTTGCAAAATTGGCTGAAATATTTGAAATCGATGAATCTGACGAATATATCTGTGCCGAAAAAATTGCCGATATGGTTTTGGCTGATTTATATAAACCAGACTATGTAAAGATGGAACTAGTCGAAAAAATGGCTTATAAACCGCGGTTTGACCGTTGGAAAGAACTGGGTATCTTGCCCGGTGGAGCCAAATCAGAAGTGTTTGCTGGTGTTGTTAAAACATCCACCAATCTTAATTCGGATCCCGTAGATATGTATTTGAATTGCTTGAAACTGGGTATTTCGACAGGACTATATGGTCTAACCTTAACAAACCTTTTAAATGATGTCATGCTGGGTGAACCAGCCATCCGCTTGGCGCCAGTTGGCTTACGGGTCATTGATACAGATTATATCAACATTATGATCACCGGCCATCAGCATTCCATGTTTGCCTATTTACAAGATCGACTGATTCAGGATGATGTGATTGAAAAAGCAAAAGCTGTCGGTGCTAAAGGGTTTAAATTAGTAGGATGTACCTGTGTTGGTCAGGACCTTCAATTGCGCGGCGAACATTACCAAGAGGTGTTTAACGGACATGCTGGCAATAACTTTACCAGTGAGGCGATTTTAGCTACTGGCGCTATTGATGCCGTATTATCTGAGTTCAACTGTACCCTGCCAGGGATTGAGCCAATCTGTGATGAATTTAAAATCAAACAAATCTGCTTAGATGATGTTTCCAAAAAAGCCAATGCCGAAATGAAGCCGTTTGTTTTTGAAGAAAAAGAAACCCAAAGTAATGAAATCATTGATGCTGTGATAAAAGCATATCAGGAAAGAAGGGGAGTAATCGCTTTGAATATGGATGCTGATCACGGGAACAACGATACCTTAACTGGTGTCAGCGAAGGCTCCCTGAAATCATTCCTCGGTGGTACCTGGAAACCGCTGATTGATTTAATCGTAAAAGGTGAAATTAAAGGAATTGCTGGGGTTGTGGGATGTTCTAGCCTAACTGCTGGCGGCCATGATGTACTGACCGTTAATCTGGTCAAAGAATTGATTGCCAAAGATATTCTGGTTTTATCGGCCGGTTGTTCATCAGGTGGATTGGAAAACGTTGGTCTGATGTCGCCTTCAGCCGCATCTCTGGCTAGTCCCAAATTGCGGGCAGTATGTGAAAGTCTGGGTATTCCGCCGGTTTTAAACTTCGGCCCATGTCTGGCAATCGGTCGGCTGGAGCTGGTCGCTACTGAACTGGCCGAAGCTATTGGTGTGGATTTGCCGCAATTGCCACTTGTTTTATCAGCACCCCAATGGCTTGAAGAACAAGCTTTGGCAGATGGCGCCTTTGGTTTAGCCCTTGGTTTACCGCTTCATTTAGGATTACCGCCGTTCGTTACCGGAAGTCCGGTGGCTGTTCAAGTGTTCACCCAGGATATGTTAAACCTCACCGGGGGACAACTGATCATCGATGACAATGCCAAATCAGCGGCTGAAACCCTGGATGCTATCATCGAAAAAAAACGTCAGGAATTAAACATCTAAGGAGGTGTAATCATGAAACGAATCATCATTGATCGTGAAAAATGCGATGGCTGTCTGAACTGCAACATCGCCTGTATCAGTGCCCATGAGGAAGGCAGTAATTTTTACACTGTGAATATGCAAAGTCCTGATGCGGAAACCCGTAACTTTATTAAATTTGATGCTCAGAAGGGCTATCTGCCAATTTTCTGTCGCCACTGTGACGAACCAGAATGTGTGCTGTCCTGCATGAGCGGTGCGCTGGAAAAAGATCCTATAACCGGGCATGTACAGTATGATGAAACAAAATGTGCTGCCTGCTACATGTGCGTGATGAATTGTCCTTATGGGGTTTTAAAACCAGACAAACAAACCCTGACCAAGGTTATCAAATGTGATTTCTGCGATGATAAACCCGATGGACCGAGCTGTGTCAAAGCTTGTCCCAAAAAAGCCATCGAAGTGAAAGAGGTAAGCAGATGAAAATTGTTATAATCGGTGCCAGTGCTGCCGGAATCAGTGCGGCTAAAACAATTAAAGCTTCAGAACCTAATACTGAAGTCGTAATCATTTCCAAAGAAGACAGCGTTCATTCCCGTTGTATGCTCCATAAATTTTTGGGGCATGAACGCGATATCAAAGGCGTCAATTTTATTCCAGAGGATTTCTTTGAAACGAACAAGATTGCTTGGCTGAATAACACCACCGTAATCGGAGTAGATACAGATAAAAAGTTTGTAAAAACTCATGACAATCAAAATATTAGCTATGACAAGTTGTTGATCGCCACCGGGGCGTCCTATTTCATCCCACCAATCCCGGGGCTTCGGGAGTCAAAAAATGTCTATGGATTCCGGGACTTGAAGGATGCTCAACTGCTGGATATCGAATGTGATACCGCAAAAAATGCGGTGGTGATCGGTGCCGGTCTCGTCGGAATGGATGCTGCAGTGGCGATGCTGGAGCGTGGTTTAAAAGTAACGGTCATCGAAATGACTGAAAATGTGATGAGTTTGCAGCTTGATAAAAAATCGGCTCAGGCTTACCAACAGCTTTTTGAAAATACCGGAGCTGAATTTATTTTAAAGGATAAGGTCGTTTCTGTTGATGTGGATGAAGTGGGACGGGGAAAAATGATCCATCTCGCCAGTGGTAAACCCGTTCCGGCAGACGTTATTGTGATCGCTGCCGGGGTTCGGCCAGCCTTTAACTTTACAGAGGGGTCGGGGATTGCAACGAATCATGCCATTTTAGTCGGGGATGATCTTAAGACAAATGTAAATGACATTTATGCGGCTGGGGATGTTACCGGAATTGCCGGGATTTGGCCGAATGCTGTGAAACAGGGAAAAATTGCCGCGATTAACATGCTTGGCGAAAAACTCTTATATGAAGATCGCTATGCGCTTAAAAATACCGTTAACTTCTATGGACTTACAACCTTGTCGCTGGGAAACATCAACCCGGAACCTGAAGAAAACTGCGATATTTTTATCCAGGAGGATCGCAATAATTATCAGAAAGTCGTCATGAAAAATGGGGTCGTTCAGGGCGTTATTATCCAGGGGAATATGGGGGGCACTGGCTTCTGGCAATATCTGATCAAGAATAAAATCGATGTTTCGGGTATTAATAAAGATGTTTTTAGTCTGAGTTACGCTGATTTTTATGATCTGAATCAGCGAACTGGTGAATATTGCTACGCTGTTTAAATCTTAAGTCGCAAAAAACTTAAGACTCCGGCGAACCTCTTTTCATTTTATTTCTTTTAGTGTATACTAAAACGAAATGAAAATTAAACGAAATTTTTGGAGGAAATAATGTCAGAAACAGCAAATCCAATTGTAAAAATTGAAATGGAAAATGGCCAAACGATGGAAGTGGAGCTATATCCCGAAATTGCTCCTATTACAGTAGAAAATTTTTTAACCTTAGTCAATGATGGATTTTATAATGGTTTAATCTTTCACCGGGTCATTCCTGGTTTTATGATTCAGGGCGGATGTCCCCAGGGAACTGGTATGGGTGGCCCAGGACACACCATTAAAGGTGAATTTTCAGGAAATAGCATTACTAACGACCTTAAACATGTAAAAGGTGTGATTTCAATGGCTCGTTCCGGGATGCCGGATTCTGCCGGTTCGCAATTTTTTATCATGGTTGATGATGCCCCATTTTTGGACGGCCAATATGCCGCTTTTGGTAAGGTGATTTCAGGAATCGAAACAGCGGATGCAATCGTTGCTGTGGATCGGGATCGATCAGACAAACCCTATGAAGATCAAATTATCAAGAAAATTGAAGTTGTATCCTAAATTATATTTTGAAATCATCACACTTTTATGATAGAATAAAATAAAAAGGATGTGAGCGCAATGGCAAAGTATTGTCCAAAATGTTATGCCGGTATCGGTCCAGATGATGCAGTTTGTGGTAATTGTGGTAATGTGTTAAAGGAAAATGTTGGTGGGGAAGAAGATTTCACTGCTGGCGTTTTCGATAACGAAAATCTTTCTCATGATGTTTCCGAAAAAGAGATTCCTGGTGAAACTCCAGACGAAGAAATCTTATCTCACGAAATTGTAGCGGATGAAATTATCGCTGATGGTATTGTCGAGGAAGAAATTGCTGTCTCGGAAACCATTACAACAACTCCAGACCCTGTTAAGACTCCAACCCAACGTCAGGCTGTCGTTGAAAATACCGAAGTCCCTATGACTCTGGGTGACTGGATGCTGACGCTGTTGCTGTTGTACTTACCGATTGTCAATATTGTTATGCTGATTATTTGGAGTGTTGATTCTAAAACCAGCACCACCAAAAAACATTTTGCTTGGGCGACTTTGATCTTTATGGGAATCGGCATTGTCCTTTCCATCATCTTCTCCAGCATTGTGGCGGCCATTGTCGCATCGATGTTAAACTCCATGTATTATTATTAAAGTATGACTAAAAAAGAACCGTCTAATGACGGTTCTTTTGCATTTATAATAAAATTAAAGCTCAATAATCAACGGGATCTTCCACGCAGCTGATAATTGCATTTTTAAATGCTTCACAAGCAGTTCGGCAATTGGATTGGGTCCCAGTCAGGATGGCACCACTTAGATTTGAATTGGTCGGGGGACCAAAGAATTTGACCACTTCCACATCAGCAACTGTTAATGCTTCATCTATACCCACAACCCCTTCAAGGGCTGGAGCAAACAAGAAAGCAATGGATGAACCAATTGGCAGCCCATAGGTTTTTGAAAAATATTTTCCAATCTTAGGAACCAGCTGAGCATAAATAAGGTTGGTATTATCTTCATTGACACTATAGACACTGGATTTATTTTCAGCGTAATCACGAATGTATCGTAAACCACTTTCAACATCAGAAACAGTGGGTCCAGTGATGACTCCAAATACCTGGCCGTCATTGAGACCTGCACCGGCGCCATAAAGGGTTTTAATATAAACGACATCCACATTCGAGGTTTTTGTGGCTTCATCGGCTGCGCAGTAGCCCACACCGTCGTATTGGGTTGTAAAAATTCCGATATCAATACAGCCCTCCGGCAAATCAAACTCTTCCAACATGATGTCTTCAACAGCGGTTAGCATTTTACTATAAATAATATTGCATTTAATTCTATCTCCAGTCATGGCATCATCTCCTTTTCTGAATTTTAAATAAATTTATACTTATAGTTTATAATACCATTATTCCAGCCCCTGGTAAATAAAAAAAAAGCAGCACTACGGGTAGTAATCTGCTTTTCAAGGTTCGGTTTATTGAAATAATTACTCAGACACGGTTTCAATGGCACCGTATTTGCGAAATCGTTGGTAACGATTTTCAGTTAATTGATCAGTTTCTAATGCTTGATTCTTCTGCAAACTTTTATATAATCCAATTTTAAGTTCCCGATAAACGTTTTTGAAATCACGATGATTCTCGGATATGATCTTATCAATGACTTGAAGTTCCAGCAAATCCTGAGCAGTCAGTTTCAAACAATTGGCGGCTTCTTTTGTTTTGGAGGCATCCTTCCAGAGAATGCTGGCACACCCTTCGGGGGAGATCACTGAGTAAATGGCATTTTCCAGCATCCAGACCTCGTCAGCAACACCCAGTGCCAGAGCACCCCCGCTGCCGCCCTCACCAATAACGATGGACAGGATCGGCACCTTAAGGCCCATCATTTCCATCAGGTTGTTGGCAATGGCAAGACCCTGTCCCCGTTCTTCAGCACCGATACCACAAAATGCCCCGGAGGTATCAATCAAGCAGACAATCGGACGATTAAATTTCTCAGCCAGTTTCATTTGTCGCAAGGCTTTTCGGTAGCCCTCGGGATGGGAAGAACCAAAGTTTCGTTTGACTCGGGACTTCGTATTTTTACCCCGTTCCTGGGCAATAATGGTAACCGGCATGTCCATCAGTAAGCCCAGGCCGGTAATCATCGCCGGATCGTCACCGAAACAGCGGTCACCGTGTAGTTCGATAAAATCGGTAAACAGGTTATCGATAAAATCCTGTCCGGTGGGGCGGGTCTTTTTTCGGGCCAGCGCCACGCGTTTATATGCTTCCATCTGTATCACCGCCTTTGGGTATCCCGTGTAGGGTTAATAACCGTGTTACGGTTTCTTTTTGAGTGCTGCGGGGGACAATTGCATCCACAAATCCTTTTTCGAGTAAAAATTCGGCCCGTTGGAAGCCTTTTGGCAGCCGTTGACGAATGGTCTGTTCAATCACCCGGGGGCCGGCAAAGGCAATCAGGGCTTCAGGTTCAGCCAGAATAATATCCCCTTCCATGGCAAAACTGGCAGTGACACCACCGGTGGTCGGGTCGGTCAGGATGGTAATGTATAGCAGACCGGCATCACTGTGACGTTTAACCGCGCCACTGGTTTTCGCCATCTGCATCAGGGCCAGCATCCCTTCTTGCATCCGGGCGCCGCCGGAAACGGTGTAGCCGATCACTGGCAGACGATGCGCCAAGGCATATTCAAAGATCAGGGTGATTTTTTCACCCACCACCTGACCCATACTGCCCATCATAAAGGTAGCTTCCATCACGAATAGCGCCACCTCATGTCCGTCTATTTTTCCGGTTCCAATGATAACCCCTTCGTTTTCATGACTGAATAGGGTAGCTTGCGCGAGTTTTTCATCATATCCGGGAAATTCCAGTCGATTGGATGAGGCCAGTTCGTGATGCTGTTCCACAAAAGTATCGGGATCAACAATCATATTCAGGCGTTGTCTGGCATTGATACGAAAATGATGACCGCATTTAGGGCAAACATGGAAATTGTTTTCTAAATCCGAAGTGAAGCTCAATTGCTTGCAGGATGGACAGCTCCGACACAGTTCTGAGGGAATGGCCGGATCGGTTTTACGTTTGATCCGATGCTGGGCTTCCAATTCATTTTTTGGTTTTTTAAATAGACCTTTACTTAGCATTTAAAACCTCCATTTCTATTCAGACAAGGGTTTGTTGAATTCATTTTCCATAAAATCCGTATAATAATCACCTGCAATAAATAAGGGATGACTAAGAATATCCAATTGCACTTGACTAGTG
>JAKLQL010000372.1 GCA_022013395.1 Acetobacterium sp. | reverse complement strand
TGTCCCAGTTTATGGATCAGACCAACCCACTGGCTGAACTGACTCATAAGCGACGTTTATCGGCCCTTGGACCTGGTGGTCTAAGCCGAGAACGAGCTGGATTTGAAGTTCGAGATGTTCACCATAGCCATTACGGCCGGATGTGTCCAATTGAGACGCCTGAAGGTCCTAACATCGGTTTGATCGGTTCCCTCAGTACCTATGCCCGCGTCAATGAATATGGCTTTATTGAAGCACCTTACCGTAAGGTTCATAATGGCGTGGTTTCAGAAGAAATTCATTACCTGGCGGCTGATGAAGAAGGCCGTTATACCATTGCCCAGGCCAATGAACCATTGGATGAGTCCAATCATTTTGCCCGTAAACAGGTAACTGGTCGTGCCGGCAGCAAACGAGATTTCGTGCTGATTCCGCCAGATCGTGTGGATTACATGGATATCTCACCAAAACAGATTGTTTCGGTCGCGACATCATTGATTCCTTTCCTTGAAAATGATGATGCCAACCGGGCCCTGATGGGCGCCAACATGCAACGTCAGGCAGTGCCACTGTTGATTCCGAAAGCGCCAGTTATTGGTACTGGAATGGAACATAAGGCGGCCAAGGATTCTGGGGTTTGTGTTATTGCCAGAAATGCTGGAACCATTGAACGGGTTGAAGCATCAGCGATCCATATTCGAACTGACAATGGGGAACTGGACCGATATACCTTACTCAAATTTAAACGCTCCAACCAGGGTACCTGTATGAACCACAAACCTTTGGTTAACACTGGTCAGTATGTTCAGGCCGGCGAAATCATCGCTGATGGTCCTTCCACCGAAATGGGTGAACTGGCACTGGGTCGAAACATTCTCATGGGCTTTATGACCTGGGAAGGTTACAACTACGAGGATGCCATCCTGATTAATGAAAAACTGTTAAAAGAAGATGTCTTTACATCGATCCATATTGAAGAATTTGAAGCCGAAGCCCGGGAAACCAAACTGGGACCGGAAGAAATCACCCGAGATATCCCCAATGTCAGTGAAGATGCACTGAAGAACCTGGATGAACGTGGGATTATCTTCGTCGGTGCCGAGGTTAAATCCGATGACATCCTGGTTGGGAAAGTAACACCAAAAGGTGAAACCGACCTGTCAGCTGAAGAAAAACTGCTGCGCGCCATCTTTGGTGAAAAAGCTCGGGAAATCCGGGATACCTCATTAAAAGTTCCGCATGGAGAATCGGGGATTGTGCTGGATGTTAAAGTCTTCTCCCGAGAAAACAAAGATGAAGATTTAAAACCAGGGGTTAATACTCTGGTACGAGTACTCATCGCGGTTAAACGTAAAATCTCCGTTGGGGATAAAATGGCGGGTCGTCATGGAAACAAAGGGGTTATTTCCCGAATCCTGCCGGAAGAAGATATGCCGTTTATGCCAGACGGAACAGCCATGGAGATTGTTCTTAATCCGCTGGGGGTTCCTTCGCGAATGAACATCGGTCAGGTATTGGAAGTCCATCTGGGACTGGCCATGCGAACCATTGGTTGGCATATTGCCACGCCAGTTTTTGACCCTGCTGGTGAACAGGACATTGTCGATCTGTTAGTCCAGGCTGGTTTGCCAGAAGATGGTAAGATCCAGCTTTATGATGGCCGCAGCGGCGAGCCCTTTGATAATAAGGTAACCGTTGGTTACATGTATATTCTTAAACTTCACCATTTGGTTGATGATAAAATGCATGCCCGTTCAACTGGACCATACTCCTTAGTAACGCAGCAGCCTTTGGGTGGTAAAGCTCAATTTGGTGGACAGCGTTTCGGAGAAATGGAAGTTTGGGCCTTGGAAGCATACGGCGCCGCCCATACTTTGCAGGAAATTTTGACGATCAAGTCAGATGATGTTGTCGGCCGTGTTAAAGCCTACGAAGCCATTGTTAAAGGCGAAAACATTCCCAAACCAGGTATTCCCGAGTCCTTCAAGGTACTGATGAAAGAATTCCAGAGTTTAGGTCTGGATGTCAACATCCTCAATGATCAGGAAATGATTAAGTTGCTTGATGATGAGATGGATGAACGGGATCCATTG
>JAKLQL010000371.1 GCA_022013395.1 Acetobacterium sp. | reverse complement strand
CGAAGCCCCCTTCAAGATAAGATATCTCACCAGAAATGGTTAAGGTCCCTGGTAGACGACCAGGTAGATAGGCTGGATGTGGAAGTATGGTAACATATGGAGCTGACCAGTACTAATCGACCGAGGTCTTGATCCAATAATTTATACACTATGTTGTTTTGAATGATCACTGCGTGATCATTAAGACAATTGATAAATGCAATCATAATTAAATAGTACTAACTAGTCTAACTAGTTCCGTAATGATGGCGGAAGGGCCACACCTGTTCCCATACCGAACACAGAAGTAAAGTCTTCCAGCGCCGAAAGTACTTGGTGGGTAACTGCCTGGGAGGATAGGACATTGCGGGACTTTTTTTAATGAAGCCGTGCAAAAAAATAGATATATGAATATTGATTCAAGTTCACTTGAAAATCAATGTTCATATATCTATTTTTTTATGGGGCGAAGCCCCAAACGGAGGCGCAGCGATAGCGAAGACGGAGTTGCACGTCTTCATTTAACGGCAGTAATTTTACGAGTTGTTCGAGATCAATGTATTTTGAATTGAGTAGAGCCATATGACGAAGCACCGCATGAGTGAGTAAAACGGCAGTGATTTTGAGCAGAGCGAAGCAGACGTGCAAAAACTTACGCAGTCGACGAGGGTTTGATCCGAAAAGGATTAAACAAACCCGAGGAAACTACGATCAAAGCAATGGTTAAATTGGAAACGTACATTCTCCTGAATGATTAACGAACAACACATGATTGTTTATAATTATTTTAAAGGAGAATTTTTTATGCCCAAAACAAAGTTTCAAGCAGTAATTTTCACGCTAATGATGGTAACGGCGATGGTTTATCCGATGATTTGTTTCAATATTTCATTGGAAATTGGGAAAATGACGAATCAAGTATTTCTAATGGCATTTCGTGAGCTGGTGGTTATGGCTCCGATAGCGTTTCTAATTGAAATGTTTGTTGTTGAAAAATTAGCCCAGATGCTTGCGTTTCGAATCGTGAAGCCTGATGATCGTCCGATTTTTATTATTTTGGCCATTTCGACGATGATTGTTTGTCTAATGTGCCCAATTATGAGTTTTATTGCAACACTTTTGTATAAAGATGCTGGTGCTGAATTTTTGGCAGTATGGCTTCAAACCACAACAATCAATTTCTTTATTGCATTATTATTGCAAATATTCGTTGCCGGTCCATTAGTGAGAAATATTTTCAGAATGCTTTTTAAAAAGTCTCTGAGCAGCAATAATAAGCAGGCTATAGTTAACCAATAAGACTATTAAGGACTTATACATCAAAGATAACGATGTAATAAAAAAAGAGAATGCTAAGGATAGTTCATATCTTTAACATTCTCTTTTTTCTTAGTGTTTATTCTTAACGGCTCTGATGAAAAAGAAACCGTCGTTTATCCAGGGCAAAGTAAAGAACCGACCCCAGCACAACACAGGAAATCACTTCGCCAATACCCACCGTTGCCATCATGACTGGGATTGGTAAAGGAACACCGTAACTGAATTTTAAAATAAATGGCACCACGATCATATTGGCAATGACTGGCGGAAGGGCAACAACCATGGGGTATTTGCTGTTTCGAAGTTGATAACTGATGATCGCTGCAACGAGGGTTGCCAGACTGCCAAAGATAATATCAATCACCGTACATCCAGTTAACAGATTGCTCAGCAGACAGCCGAGAAAAAGACCTGGGATGGCGGCCGGTGTAAAGGCCGGCAGGATAACAAGCATCTCGGAAAGCCGAATTTGAATTTCGCCACTGGCCAAACCCAATGAGCTGGATACAAAGGTCAGGACTACATACATGGCCGCAATGACTGCTGCCTGGGTAACAAAGAGAACACTGATTTTTTGCATAAAAAAAACTCCTTTAGTTTTGTTTTACGTGTGGAAGGTCACGAACACACGAAGAAATTTACCGAATCTGGAATGGATCAGTTCAGTTACTCTCACTATAACGGATCTATGAAAAAAATGCAAGGAAAAAAGGGCAGTTGTTCCATAGAAAAAGAAATACTTAAAAAAAGGGCCTCAGTAATTTGAGCGCCCCGAAACCAAATCCTATAAAATAACCTGATGGCTCTCCCCTGTCATGGAAGAAAAATCAGCAACCGCGTTTTCAATGGCAATAATTTCAAATAATTCAT
>JAKLQL010000370.1 GCA_022013395.1 Acetobacterium sp. | reverse complement strand
TCATTCTGTTTTAATCTTCCAACCACTGCCAGATCAAATTGATGCCGAAAAAATTAAATATCTGTTAAGCCCAGAAAAAGATCCAGATGCGCTTAACCCTACAAACTTAGGAAAATTAATGATCGCTGATGAAAGAGGGTTCTTCCCATGTACAGCCGAAGGTGTTATGGAAATGTTCAAATTCTATAATATCGAAGTTAAAGGCAAAGATGTCGTTATTATCAATAACTCTAATGTACTAGGAAAACCATTGGCAATTATGCTAACAAATGAGTTTGCAACCGTAACAATCTGTCATGTACACACTAAAGATACTGCTTCTTACACCAAAAAAGCTGATATCGTCGTAACAGCTTGTGGTATTTACGGCTTAGTAAAAGCTGATATGTTAAACGAAGACACGATTTTAATCGATGTTGCTATGTCTCAGATGAAAGATGCAAATAAAGAATTTGTATTAAATGAAGAAGGCAAAAAAATCCGTGCTGGAGATGCTCACGTAGACTGTTTAGACAAAGTAGCAATGATTACATCTGCTACCCCAGGATGCGGCGGCGGAACAGGACCTATCACAACTGCATTGCTAGCAGCACATGTTATCAAAGCTTGTAAAATGCAAAACGGCTTATTATAAAATCTGAAAAAACAAAGGAGGTATACAATTGGAGGATTACACAAAGTTTAAACTGAAAAGAAAGGAAGAGCTTGATGCGGTTCTGGCAGGCAAAGATGATTTGTTTGTTGTAGCCTGTAACAAATGCTTCAAGGAACTTGACAGTTTTGACGAACCGGAATGCGGTTTGTTTGAAGAGATTGCCAAAGAGCAAGGCAAAAATATCGTCGGATTTGCAAAAGTCGATTTTCTGTGCAACGAACCGTTGACATCGAAGAGCCTACAAGGGCTTCTTCCGGAAGAAACCAAAAATGTATTTGTTATTTCATGTGGTTTGGGTATTCAAACAATTGCAGGAATGGTGGAACTTCCAGTATATGCTGCAAGTGACTCCGTTATTGCTGATGGTTATCATGGAATGGCATTGACAACCACGTTATGTGATGCCTGTGGTCAATGTTATTTGAACTTAACCGGCGGAATCTGCCCAGTCGTGGACTGCTCAAAAAGCTTGTTGAATGGCCAATGTGGCGGTGCCAAAAATGGCAAATGTGAAGTAGACAAAGAGATGGATTGCGGATGGCAACTCATCTATAATCGAATGGCAAAACAGGGACGTTTGCAAGAATTGTTGGACCAACCGGTAGAACTTCGGGATTATTCCAAGGTAAACCACAAGTTTGTCAGCGAATATGTTAAATCAGTCCGAGAAGAACGATATGAAGGATACTACGGTGGAATTCACCCAACCGAATTTAAAGAGTTAAGTGAACATATTTCACTGGTACCTTTCCCAGACCCAGTAAATGTCGTGATTCCAATGTCACAGCATGCCGGTGCACCAGCTGAACCCATCGTAGAAGTTGGACAACAGGTAAAAATGGGACAGAAAATTGCTGCCGCTAAAGGCCCTGTCAGCAGTGCTATTCATGCCAGCGTCAGTGGTACCGTTGTTGCCATCGAACCGCGGCTGCATCCGGTTAGCGGATTAGAAGCTTTAGCCATTGTTATTCAGTCAGATGGAAAGAATACCCTTGATGAATCAGTCAAACCAGCTGGAGAACTTGATAAGCTTTCGGCTGATGAAATCATCGAGATTGTTCGTGAAAAAGGTGTTGTTGGTATGGGTGGAGCAGGATTCCCGACCGCCGTCAAACTGAAATCACCTAAACCGATTGAACTGGTATTACTCAACGGTTGTGAATGCGAACCAATTCTAACAGCGGATCACCAGGTTCTTCTGGCGTATGCCGATGAAGTGATTTATGGTCTACAAGCCATGATGAAAGCATCCGGCGCACCAAAAGGTGTAATTGCCATTGAAGACAATAAGTTGGATGCAGTTGAATTGCTGCAGGCAAAAACTGCTGATATCGAAAACATCGAAATCGTTGTTGCAAAAACAAAATACCCACAAGGGGCTGAAAAAATGCTCATCAAACGGGTTATGGGCAAGCAAGTGCCAAGTGGCGGTCTGCCAATGGATGTTGGGGCAATCGTATGTAACGTGAGCACCGCCAAAGCCGTTTCAGATGCAATCCAGTTAGGAATGCCACTGATCGAGCGAGTCGTGACTGTCAGCGGTAATCGAATGAACAAGCCTGGCAACTATTTAGTGAAGGTTGGGACCTCTGTCAAAGATATCGTCAGCCATTGCGGCGATGTAAAAGGCGATGATGTAACTGTTAAAATCGGCGGTCCAATGATGGGCTTCAAGCAGGCGAATCTTAATGTTCCAATGCTGAAGTGTTCTAATGGCATCATCGCCGTGGAAACCACTGTTAAAGAAGCGGTTGAATGTATCAAGTGTGGTCGTTGTGCTGATGTTTGTCCAATGGAACTGCGCCCACTGTATTACACCAAATACGCTTTATCAGAAAACTGGGAAGGCATGAAAACACAGAATGCAATGGATTGTATTGAATGTGGATGCTGTGAATATATCTGTTCATCAAAAATTCCAATTGTTGAACGCATTAAAATCGGAAAAACTGCCATAAGGGAGGGTAAATAATATGCTGATTACCCAACTAAAATCAAAAGAAACAATTGAAGCACTGGCACAAGGCAAAACTGTGATCATTAACTGTCACGGCTGCAAAGAAGTTTATTTCGCAGAACACGAAGCAGATGAACTGCAAAAAGACCTTAAAGGTGTGACCCAGATTATCACAACAGATTACATCTGTAATCCCGATAATCTGAAACTGCAATTGCAAAAACATACAGATGTCATTAATGCGGCTGATACCATTCTGGTATTTTCCTGTGGCGTTGGGATCCAGACTGTTGCGGCTCAATTTGAGGGCAAAAGAGTCTACTCCTGTTGCGATACCTATCCATTACCAGGATTCCAGGGTGTTACACCACTGAATGTTGATTGCGGACAGTGTGGCGAATGCTACCTGAACGGCACCGGTGGAATCTGTCCAATTACCGCATGTTCAAAAAGCTTACTCAACGGCCAATGTGGCGGTGCCAAAGAAGGCATGTGTGAGGTTGATAAGGAAATGGAATGCGGATGGGAACGAATTTACCGAAAATTGGAAAAACTGAATAAACTGGATAATATGAAGTATGATGCACCAAAAGTGCGGAACTATAACAATCCAAACGCAGAAGAACCAATAATTTAAGAAGATTAGGAGTAATTATAAATGAGAATAACTGAGCTGTTTCAACGTGGCGAGTTTGTATTAACTGCAGAAGTGGGACCTCCAAAAGGAGTTGAACTTGACCACTTAATTAAAGATGCCCATGAGTATTTAAAAACCCGTGTTCATGCATTGAATGTAACTGATAATCAGTCTTCCGTAATGCGGACTGGTTCACTGGCAACCTGTAAAGTATTGAAAGATGAGGGACTGCTCCCAATTTTTCAAATCACCTGCCGTGACCGAAATCGTATTGCCTTACAATCTGATGTATTAAGTGCAGCATTATTGGGCATCGAGAATTTATTGTTATTAACAGGGGATTACACCACATTGGGAGATCACCCACAAGCAAAACCTGTATTCGATCTGGATTCCGTGTCTTTAATTCACGCAGTGAAATGTTTGGAACAAGGCTTCGACATTGCTGGTAATGCTGTTGATGGCGCTCCTCCTAAGTTTGCTAAAGGCGCTGTTGTATCGCCATGTAGTGACTCTGTCGATGTCCAGCTGGCAAAAATGGAAGCAAAAGTAAAAGCTGGATGTGAATATTTCCAAACACAAGGCGTTTACGAACCAGAAAAATTCATCAAATTCATGGAACAAGCTAAACAATTTGGCGTGCCAGTTCAATTGGGACTGATCATTCCTAAAAATGTTGGCATGTGCCGTTATATGAATGCCAAT
>JAKLQL010000369.1 GCA_022013395.1 Acetobacterium sp. | reverse complement strand
TCTGTTAAAGTATGCCATTTCCATTTCATCCAGATCTCTGAAGACACTGCCGGTCCCTTTGCCGTCTTTCTTAAAGATGGTCATATAATAGGTCCCTAAAATCATATCCTGGGTTGGGGCAACAACTGGGGTTCCATCCTGTGGTTTAAGGATGTTATTAGACGCCAGCATCAAAAACCGGGCTTCGGCCTGAGCTTCAACCGATAAAGGTACATGGACAGCCATCTGATCGCCATCAAAGTCGGCGTTGTAGGCCGTACAAACGAGTGGATGTAATTTAATCGCTTTTCCTTCAACCAGAATCGGTTCAAAGGCCTGAATCCCCAGACGATGAAGGGTAGGTGCCCGGTTTAACAGCACCGGATGTTCCTGAATAACATCTTCTAAGACATCCCAGATCATTGGATCCAGTTTTTCGACCATTTTTTTGGCACTTTTGATGTTTTGCGACAGGTTTCGGCCAACCAGTTCCCGCATTACAAAGGGCTTAAATAGTTCAATCGCCATCTCTTTAGGCAGTCCACATTGGTACATCTTCAGATCCGGTCCAACCACGATAACGGAACGTCCCGAGTAGTCAACCCGTTTTCCCAAAAGATTCTGACGGAATCGACCCTGTTTACCCTTGAGCATATCACTTAAGGATTTAAATGGACGGTTACCCGGTCCGGTGACAGCCCGGCCGCGTCGACCATTGTCAATCAGCGCATCAACTGCTTCCTGAAGCATTCGTTTTTCATTTTGAACAATGATATCCGGCGCGTCCAGTTCCAGCAGTTTTAATAATCGGTTGTTCCGGTTAATGACTCGTCGATACAGGTCATTCAAGTCGGAGGTGGCAAAACGTCCCCCATCCAACTGGACCATTGGTCGTAGTTCTGGCGGAATAACTGGGATGGTTTCCAGAATCATCCATTCCGGGCGGTTATTGGAATTTCTAAACGCTTCAACGGCTTCAAGTCGTCTCGCAATCCGGATCTTTTTCTGACCAGAGCTGCCTTTTAGTTCTTCCTTAAGCACGGCTGATTCCTGATCCAGATCCACCAGTTTCAGTAATTCCTGGATCGCTTCGGCACCAATGCTGGCGGTAAATTTATTGCCAAATTGATTTTTAGCTTCTTTATATTCAGCTTCGGTTAAAATCTGTTTGAAATCAAAATTACTTTCTCCGGGATCTGTTACAACGTAAGCTGCAAAATAGATGATCTTTTCCAGATTTCTCGGAGACATTTCCAGAATCAGTCCCATTCGACTGGGAATTCCTTTGAAATACCAGATATGTGAAACTGGCGAGGCCAATTCAATATGGCCCATCCGTTCACGTCTGACCTTAGCCTTGGTTACTTCAACCCCACAGTTTTCACAGACAATGCCCTTATGGCGAATACGCTTGTATTTTCCACAATTACACTCCCAGTCTTTCTGCGGTCCAAAAATTTTCTCACAAAACAACCCCTCTTTTTCTGGTTTCAGGGTTCTGTAATTAATGGTTTCCGGTTTTTTAACTTCTCCACGTGACCACTCTCTGATTTTTTCAGGTGAGGCCAATCCGATTTGTAAGGATTTGAAGGTGAATTCCTCGTTCAACAAATGGCTTCGCTCCCTTCTGTTATAAATTTATTGTTATTGAAATAAGTCGTCTTCGTCATCATCAATGCTCTTAATCTGGAAGCTATCTTCCAATTTCACGTCATCGCCAGCTTCGGAAATTTCGGTGCTGCCAATTTCAATGGCCAATTCTTCCAAAGGATCCCGTTCATCCATTTCATCATCAATAAGCTTGATCGTTTCTTGATCATTAAGGATGTTGACATCCAGAGCTAGACTCTGGAATTCTATTGTCAGTGCCTCTAAGGAGTTGGGT
>JAKLQL010000368.1 GCA_022013395.1 Acetobacterium sp. | reverse complement strand
TGCCGGGATAAATGATTCATATCGGCCACTTTGTGCAAATCGGTTTTGCGGGAGTGAATCCGTCGGGTTCGAGTTAGGGGAATTTCATTTGGCATTGTAATGGTGATAATGATGGTCGAGGGGACCACAAATATTTCTGCTTCCCGGGCGCCCAGCGCAAAACAGATCCGCTGCATCGATTCTTCCACCCGATAGGTTTCTGCACCATTGGAAAGCAGGATGATCCCCATTTCCATGGCGACATGACTCAGCTGGGAACCGGTCATTACAGTTCATCCAGGATGGCGTCAAGAATTCGATGGGCGACTGCATCCTTGGATAAAAGCGGAAGCGCTTCGGTTCTTTCAATCGTAATGATCGTCACCCGGTTGGTGGACGTGTTAAAACCGGCACCTTTTTCCTTTAAATTATTAGCCACCATCATATTCACATTTTTTAAATAGAGCTTTTCTCTGGAATTTTCAATCATATTTTCTGTTTCCATGGAAAAACCGCAAATAAACTGATCCGGTCGTTTCTTTTCGCCAATTGTTTTTAGAATATCAATGGTTGGTGTTAACACGATTTCTGGCTTTCCATCACGTTTTTTCAGCTTCTCAGTAGCATATTTCTTTGGCTTGAAGTCGGCAACGGCAGCGGCTTTGATCACGATATCCGTCTTTTCGAAATGATCCATTACCTCGGAACACATTTCACTGGCAGAAAAAACCGGTACAAACGTGACGAAGGCCGGTGGCGCTAAAGCAGTTTTTCCGCTGATCAGGGTGACATCTGCACCCCGGAGCATAGCGGCATTAGCCAAGGCATAACCCATTTTACCGCTGGAATGATTGGTAATATAGCGAACCGGGTCAATCGCTTCGCCGGTGGGACCGGCAGTAACCAGAATGCTTTTTCCAGTCAGGTCATGATGAAAGGCAATTTCATGGAGAATATGATTAATCAGCAGTTCTTCATCTGGCAGTTTGCCAGCACCAACATCCTTACAGGCCAGCATACCAACAGCCGGATCGATAATTTTGTAACCCAGGCTTTTGAGTTTCTTTAAATTATTCTGAACAATTGGGTTTTCGTACATGGCAGTATTCATGGCTGGGGCAATCAGCTTGGGACAGCGACAGGCCATGATGGTGGTGGTCAGCATATCGTCCGCAATACCGGCATTGATTTTGCCAATAACATTGGCCGAGGCCGGAGCCACCATAAAAAGATCGGCTCTTTTGGCCAGACTGATATGGGCCACATCATATGAAATATTGCGATCAAAGGTATCCACAATACATTTATTGCCAGTTAGGCTTTCAAAGACGAGGGGTGAAATAAATTCCTGGGCGTTTTTAGTCATAATAACCTGGACATCACAGCCCATTTTTGCCAGACTGCTGGCCACATTGGCCATTTTATAGGCAGCGATGCTTCCGGTAATACCCAAAACAACGGTTTTGTTTTTTAATAAATTTTTCATTGGCTTTCCTTTACGAACTTTTTTTCATTCATTTTCATAATCATTATACCAAACCCAGGGGCAAGGAGTAAATATAAGTTTTTATTGTAATTTTTTATTGTAATTAAATACAAAGGGCGTTAAAATATAGGTGCATTGTATCCGGCGTGACTGGAACGATAGCAGGAGGTTAAGAAATGAAAAATACCAAGACCAATGACCTGGTCAAACTATCTTTTTTTGTTGCAATCATTATTTTGTTGGCAGCGACACCGTTTTTAGGTTATATACCGCTGGGATTTACCCGGGCCACCATTATCCACATCCCTGTCATTATTGGCAGTATTCTTCTGGGACCATTCTATGGTGCTTTTCTGGGATTTGTTTTTGGTCTCACCAGCCTGATCAACAACACCTTTAATCCCACGGTGACATCTTTTGTTTTTACCCCTTTTTATTCACTGGGAACCTATTCCGGTAATTTTTGGAGTCTGATAGTCTGTTTTGTGCCAAGAATTCTGGTCGGCGTGGTACCACATTATATTTATAAAGGCATGAAAAAAGTCAAAAATAATGATGCTTTGGCATTGACGGTTGCCGGTGTCGGCGGATCGCTTACGAATACCCTGTTGGTTATGAATTTTATCTATCTGTTTTTTGGCCAAAGCTATGCCGAAGCTAAAAATGTGGCCTTGTCCACACTGTACGGCGTAATCTTGTCGGTCATTGCCATCAATGGCATTCCAGAAGCCATTGTCGCCGGAATTCTCACTGCCGCAATATGCAAGGCATTACTGAGGTACACGAACAAAGCGGCACTCCAATAAGGTACAGGTACAAAATACAATAATTTGAAATTGATTAAAGCAAATAAAACTGTTTCGGATGAAAATCCCGAGGCAGTTTTTTTTATTGATTTTACTTTTTATTGCTTTGAAATCTTTCTGAAAGAATATATAATGATTATCAAATGAAAGAAACCAAAAAGAATTTCAATATCTAAGAATCGAACAATTAAGGAATGAGGAGCAAAACGATGAAAAATTGGAAAAAGAGTTTGAGTATTGTGCTGATGGTGTTTTTGGTATCAGGAGTTTGGGGATCCTCAGTTTTTGGAGCAACCGTAAACGATGACCAAACCATTACCCTGAAGATCATTCATACCAATGACACGCATTCCCGTTATACCTATAGTGCCAAAAATAATACCATCGGTTATGCCAAACTAAAAACCATCATCAATCAGGAAAATCCTGATTTGACGGTGGATGCCGGCGATATTTTTCATGGACAGTCCTTTGCCACCATTGAACAAGGCGGCAGCATTGCTGAACTGGTGGCCGCCGTGGGTTTTGACGCCATCGCTCCGGGAAACCATGATTTTAATTACGGCAGTGCCCGGTTGCTGGAACTGGGTGCCATGGCCAACACCAAAATTCTGGGGAACAATGTCGTCTACGCTGATTCCGGAAACTCCTTTTTTAGTGAGAACTATTTAATAAAAGAAATTGATGTCAATGGTGAGGTCATCAAAATCGGCGTGTTTGGACTGATCAGCCCGGACATTTATTCCGATACGGCACCAGCCAATGTGGCGGGACTTTCCTTTGGTACCCGGGAATCCACGATTGAAACTGCCAAGCAATCCGTGGCGGCTCTGGAAGCCCAGGGCTGTGATGTGATTGTCGCCCTGACCCACATCGGCGATTCAGATAACGGTACCCTGATGCGCAGCGATGCCATTGCCGAAGGTGCTCCGGGTATTGATGTGATTGTGGATGGGCACACCCATGATGTGGAAAACCGCGAAGTTAACGGCACCCTGATCGTCCAAACTGGTTGTTATTCCAGTGCCGTGGGTGAGGTGGATATTACCCTGAAAAAAGCAGTGGCTCTGGTTGCTCGGGTAGAAAGTCCCGAGGAAACTGTGACGGATGCGTTAACAGAAGAAACAGATATATTACCAGCAGAAGAAATAACAAATGAAGCAGCGTCAGAACAAATAAATCCAGAGGATGTTTCTGAAGTAGAAACGCTAACTGAAGCAGCTGTTCCTGCCCCAAAAGCAGAAACGCTTAATTCCAGTGCCATTAAAACCACTTATGTAGTAGAAAATAAAACCGCTTCTCTGACAACCGCCGCCCAGGCTACTGATGATGTCATTCCGGCGGATCCAACAGTTGCCGCCTTAACCGCAGCGATTGAAGCCCGGGAAGATCCGATCAAAAAACAGGTAGTCGGCAACACTCCGGTGAAATTAGGGGGACCAACGGATAACATCTGGCAGGATGTGCGGTTGGGAGAGCTGAATCTGGGCAGAGCTTTAGCTGACAGTTATCGTTTTGTAACGGGCGCCGATATTGCTGTTGAAAATGCCGGCGGAATCCGGGCTCAGATTCCGGCTGGAGAGATTAACAAAGGGCAGGTCATTGATGTGCTCCCCTTTGGAAATTATCTGGTCACCAAGCAAGTTTCCGGAGCAGACGTCAAAAATATGCTGGAGACGAGCATTGAAATTGGAGTCAACAACCAAATTGCCAAAGATAAAAATGACAACTCCTGGCCCAGCAATAGCGGCAGCTACCTGCAGTGGAGTGGTATCACCGCCCAATATGATTTATCCAAACCCAAAGGCGAACGGGTATTCTCGGCAACCGTCGGGGGAGCAAATCTGGATCCGAATCAGATGTATACCGTAGCCTGCAACAATTATCTGGCCACCAGCAGCGACTACCCGAGTCTAAAAGCAACGGCCATTATCAATGAGTATTCAGCCTGTGATGAATCCTTTATCAGCTATCTGCAGACTGCCGGAAATGATCGTTTTTTAACGGCCCTTAACACCCCTACCGTCACTGTTGGAACGGCACCCCAACCGGTACCTAATCCTCAACCGGTGCCCAATCCGCAGCCGATACAAAAGCAGTCATCCGATAATCCCCGAACCGGCTATGGCCAATGGCACTGGATGATATTGTTTCAATCAGTCTTCAGCTTCTGATTTTATTAATTGTGGTTTTATGAGCTGTTATTGTTATAAAATCAACGTTTGCAGGCGGGTACTACCCGCCCGCAAAGCTCGGTGTATAACGACTGATACTTTTGACAAGTATCCAGTAATGCTTAATAAAAGGAGGTAATTCCATATCAAAAAAAACAATAACCTCCAGGAAATAATGTCCCTGGCCATCGAAATGGCCAGGCTGGGTGAAGTAAACGGAGAGGTACCCATCGGCGCGGTCATCGTTTGTGATGGTGAGATCATTGCCAGAGCCCATAATCAAAAAGAAACCCTGGCCGACCCGACCGCTCATGCCGAAATGTTGGTCATTCGGGAAGCCGCCCAAAAATTAGGACGCTGGCGGCTGGATGACTGCCGACTGTACGTTACGGCTGAACCCTGTGTGATGTGTATGGGCGCCATTATTCAGGCGCGAATCTCAATGCTGGTCTATGGGGTGGCTGAAAAGAAATTTGGCGGAGTGGAGTCTACCGCTTTTTTAGGTCAACACCCGATGCTCCCCAAAAAGATGGAAATCTATGCTGGGATCTGTGAAAAAGAATGTGAAGATTTGCTGAAAGATTTTTTTGAGAAAAAGAGAATTTGAATAAGTGTTCAGAAGTTTAAAAAGATCTGTGAAATAAGCCGTTTAATTGGGTATTGAATTAAGGCGTAGTATATGATAACATGTTCTTCACAGAGAAACATGTGTATCTCAAACGAGAACAACAATGGAGCGATTGTCTGAACAATACACGGTTCGACTAAAATGATTTAGAATAGGAGAAATACGAATGAATCAGAAATCTAAGGTATATTTTACAACATTACGAACAACCGGTTCCAACAATATATTAAAAAAATTGGAAAAACTGGTCACTGCCGCTGGAATGACCGATATTGATTTTGAAAACAAATTTGCCGCTATCAAAATCCATCTGGGCGAACCGGGAAATCTGGCTTATCTACGCCCTAACTATTCCAAGGTAATCGTCGATATGATCAAAGAAAAAGGCGGGAAGCCATTTCTTACTGACTGCAATACCCTTTACGTTGGTCGCCGAAAAGATGCCCTGGAGCATTTGGATGCCGCCTATGAAAATGGTTATAATCCGTTTGTTACTGGGTGCCACGTAATCATTGGCGACGGCTTAAAGGGGACTGACGATATTGAGGTGCCATTAGAAGGTGGCGAATGTGTAAAAAGTGCAAAAATCGGTCGGGCGATAATGGATGCGGATGTGTTTGTTTCGATGACGCATTTCAAAGGACATGAAAACACTGGTTTTGGTGGCGTCTTAAAGAACATTGGGATGGGCTGTGGTTCCCGTCGAGGAAAAATGGAAATGCATTCAAACAGCAAACCCTTTGTCAAAGAGAAGAAATGTCGTAGCTGCAAAATGTGTTCAAAAATCTGCGCATTTAGCGCTATCTCATATCGGGTCGAAGATGGAAAAGCCCGAATCAAGCCGGATACATGTGTCGGTTGTGGTCGCTGTATTGGCGTTTGTCCCTTTGATGCGATTTCGCCAAAATATGATGAAAGTAATGATATTCTCAACAAAAAAATTGCTGAATATACCAAGGCAGTAGTAACGGATCGTCCCCAATTCCACATCAGTTTTGTCATCGATGTTTCACCCAACTGTGATTGTCACGTGGAAAATGATCTGCCAATCATCCAGGACGTCGGAATTTTTGCATCCGTGGACCCGGTTGCGCTGGATATGGCTTGTGCCGACGCCTGTAACAATGCCCGGATTCTCCGGGGCAGCTGCGCTGAAGAACGGATAGTCGAAAATGAAGTCCATGATCTGTCTGATCTGGATGTCTTCACCTTGGTTCACCCGGATACAAACTGGAAGGTCTGCGTCGATCATGCCGTCAAGCTGGGTCTTGGCAACAAGGAATATGAAATTACCGAAGTTTAAATGCGGTTTTGATAGGGTTGCAAACTAGAAACCGATATCATGATTTCTTTCATATTTAGTGATTGACAAAGATAAAATAAATAGATATAATGACTCAAATAGTAAGCCTAGCAAGTTTAGAAAATAGAATAAAATAACTGCTATGACCAAGAGAAAGATGCCAAAAATTGTATTTAAGAGAGTTGGAGAATGGTGTGATTCCAATAGTACGATGGTATGTAATACTCACTTGCGAGCTGCCAACCTGAAAATTTACCCAATTAGTAGGGACGGCCGTAATCCATTAGGATGTCAACGTTAAATGACTATGGTTAGGTTCGTCTTGCGATCAGACCAGAAGAGGAATTAGTTGTAAAACTATTTCAAATTTAGAGTGGTACCGTGGATACTTATATCCGCCTCTGTTGTTATACAGAGGCGGATTTTTTTATTTATGTATATAATGGTCACGTCAAGTGAATTTATATAATTAGAAAATTAAACTATTAAAACATTTCAAGGAGGAAATTAAAAAATGGCAAAATTATTTTATGACGCAGATTGTAATCTGGGGTTACTCGATGGAAAAACTGTCGCAATTATTGGATACGGAAGTCAGGGGCATGCTCATGCACTGAATCTGAAAGAATCAGGTGTGAATGTTATTGTTGGTCTTTATGAAGGCAGCAAATCCTGGCCAATCGCTGAAGAAGCTGGATTAAAAGTTATGACAGCCGCCGATGCCACCAAAGCAGCTGATATCGTCATGATTCTTCTTCCCGATGAAAGACAGGCAGCAATCTACAAAGAAAGCATTTTACCAAACCTTGAAGCAGGCAACAGCCTTGTATTTGCCCATGGTTTCAATATTCATTACGGTCAAATCATTCCACCAACGGATGTAAATGTGTTTATGATCGCACCAAAAGGACCAGGACATACAGTAAGAAGCCAATATCAGGAAGGCCGAGGGGTTCCATGTCTGATTGCAGTTTACCAGGATCCAACAGGCAATACCCATGATCTGGGACTAGCTTATGCTTCCGGAATCGGCGGCGGCCGTGCCGGTATTCTTGAAACAACTTTCAAAGAAGAAACCGAAACTGACCTTTTTGGTGAACAAGCGGTTCTTTGCGGTGGCGTAACTGCTCTAATGAAAGCTGGTTTTGATACCTTAGTAGAAGCCGGATACCAACCAGAAAGCGCATATTTCGAATGCGTCCATGAAATGAAATTGATCATCGATTTAGTTGTTCAGGGCGGATTAGGCTACATGCGTTATTCCATCAGCGATACAGCCGAATATGGTGACT
>JAKLQL010000367.1 GCA_022013395.1 Acetobacterium sp. | reverse complement strand
GGAAAGAAACTTGGAAAATTATTAGGCGATTACCTTAGAAATGATCCTGCCTTTGATAAAGAAGGATACCAAAAGAATATTAACAAAATGATGGGACAGATCATGCCCGTGATGGATCAGGGTATGCGACAGTGGCGAGAAGATGAACTGAAAAAAGTCAATATGCAAATAAAAAAGAATTAGCAGTTTGTAGTTTATTCATCCTGTATAATTTTAGAAAAGGTCCAGTCCCAGCTATGAACCTATATGGTTCTGTTGGGATTGGGCCTTTTCTTAATTTGCGCAACTGTCTGGAAATCAGGAAAAATTAAGCAACATATTTCTATTTTCAATGATGCCTGAAATGGTTTTTGCTGATCCATTAGCACATAATGTATAGGATAAACTAACAAACGAGGTTCTTGATGCCACTAAAGGATGGATTCTTAAATGACATCGTTATGTATCCTCTGCTGTATTTGATTCTGTGTCTATTTTACCAAAAATTCACACCTCAGTTGGCGAGAATTATCAATGAGGTTGAAAATACTTTTGACACACTAACCAAACATAAAAAAAATGGCTTTAAAAAGCCATTTTCGATAGATCTTACTGGAGCTAGCGGGCGGAATCGAACCGCCGACCTACTGATTACGAAACAGTAGGTAAATGTCATAATTAAGCCTTTTTACTGTCAAGTGCGACACTTTTACGACAACATTATGCCATATTACTTTTTTCAATTACTAACACATAGGAGCCGTCATTATGAAAGCCACTTATTTCCAAAAGTAAATATACAAATTACTTAAACATCACTTTATCTTCATTGTCACTTTATTTGGTGGTAGCGGTCTGTTCCGGTTTGTGAATATTTCGGCTGAAAAACCCCAAGGGCCTCTAAATCGTAGGAATACTCATACCGGTTCAAGGTGACAATTTGTATTAAAGATTATCGTCATAACTAATCTTAATTTCCTGTTCACACAAATGGTGTTCCCTACCGTATTTACGACACTAATAAAGAGAAGTAATATGATTTAGTTACACATTACTTAAGTTTAGAGATTTCTACGATTTTATTTCTACACTAAGGGGGACTAGAAAAATGTATTATTGCCAAAAACCGCTTTTTTCACAGCACTTTCATTTTAGAATACATCTAATTATTTTAATAACTTTCTGAGTAAACTAACTTGTTGTTTTATTCTATCATCTTC
>JAKLQL010000366.1 GCA_022013395.1 Acetobacterium sp. | reverse complement strand
CCTAAATGGTTATCATACTTAAAATTATTTTTAATAGAAGGAGAAAATTCAATGGGAAAATTATTTTATCAAGGTCATGGCAGTTACCGGATTGTTTCAGACAAGGGGATTGTGATATACGTCGATCCATTTGCGGGGGCAGGTTACGATCTGCCTGCCGACATTGTCCTGATCACCCACGAGCATCCTGACCATAATAACTTGGCACTACTTCACCAAAACGACAACTGTACGATCCTTAGACCGGAAACCATCCTGATCAACGGGGTTTATGGGAATGTGACAATTGATGAAATTGCCATCCAGGCAGTGCCCGCCTATAATTCCGGCCATGATAAAAACAAGTGTGTTGGTTATCTAATTGAAGCCGATGGTATTAAAATCTATGCTTCCGGCGATACCTCAACCACCGACTATATGCAAGACGTATTGTCAAAAGAAAAAATTGATTATGCCTTGCTACCAATCGATGGTTTTTATAACATGGATCCTGCCGAAGCCTCTGCCTGCGCCGCCATCATTGGTGCCGCCCATACCATTCCCATTCATATGAAACCGGGCGCCTTGTTTGATCGTAAAATAGCTGAAACCTTTGTGGCTGAGGGACGCTTGATTTTAGAGCCGAATGAAGAAATAGAACTGTAAATTTTTGGAGGTAGACCAATTAATCATATTATCAAAGATACATCCTTTTATAAACTGGTAGCCGCCATTGCCATTCCGATCACCTTACAAAGCCTGATCACCATTGGCGTGAACATGACCGATACGATGATGGTAGGAGCGCTGGGCGAAGTGCCCTTGTCCGGCGCTTCCCTAGCCAATCAGTTCATTATGGTTTTTCAGATCTGCTGCATGGGGATTGGGATGGGCGCTTCGGTCCTCACCTCCCGTTTCTGGGGAATGAAAAACCTGGATGCTTTAAAAAAAGCCATTACCATCATGCTACGTATTTGTCTTGGTTTCGCACTGTTTTTTTCGCTGGTGACCTTTTTTGCCCCTGAAGCGATCATGCGTATTTACACAACAGATCCGGAAATTATTCGTGAAGGAGCGCTATTTTTCAAATGGTCCATTCCCTGTTATCTGCTGCTGGGCCTCTCGCTGACATCTACCATCGTACTGCGAAGCGTCGGACAGGTGCGACTCCCCTTAATTTCGTCGATTTGTGCTTTTATCATCAATATCATTTTTAATTATCTGCTTATCTTTGGCAATTGGGGCGCCCCCCGGATGGGAATTGAAGGGTCTGCCATATCTACATTAATTGCCAGGGTTTTTGAGTTCTCTTTTATTTGTGGTTATTTATTTTTTGTTGATAAAAAAATAAATTATCGTCTTCGTCATCTCTTGATGCGCTGCCGAGATATCTTAAAAGAATACGTTGAAATAGCTATTCCAGTGCTGATCAGTGATGTTCTTTTGGCCCTCGGGAATAACGCTGTCGTCATGGTTATCGGACATATGGGTGTCAGCTTTGTTTCCGCTAATGCCATCACGGTGGTTCTTCAACAACTCAGCACCGTCTTCATCCAGGGAATTGCCAATGCCAGTGCGATTATTACCGGCCATACTCTGGGTCGGGGCGATGAGGAAACGGCCCAACAACAAGGGTTCACTTTTTTATATCTGGGTATTGCCGTGGGAATCTGCGGTGCGGTGCTTATCTGGATCGCCAGCAAACCGATGATCAGTTTTTACAATCTGACCCCAGCAACCCAACAAATTACCTATCAACTGATGCTTGCCATCGGCTTTATCGTTATCTTTCAGTCGGCCAACAGCATCCTAACCAAGGGAGTTCTCCGCGGCGGCGGCGACACCCGGTTTTTAATGATTGCAGATATTATCTTCTTATGGGTTGTCTCGGTTCCACTTGGCGCAATGGCCGGTTTGGTCTGGCATTGGCCGGCCTTTTGGATTTACACACTGCTGAAAATTGATCAGGTTATCAAAGCCATCTGGTGCATTTATCGGTTACGGAGCCGAAAATGGATTAAAAAGATTGCGAATTATCCAGTGGATCAAATTCAATAGGGACTATTTCAAATATATTGATAGTCATTTCTTTAGAAAAGTGATAAAATAAAACAATTATCACGTGTAATTTTTATCCAGACAACGGTTTTAAATAATCTGAATAATCCCTATAATAACGGAGGTAACCCATCTTGCGAATTACCAGAGACGAATTTCATGGACTTACAAAAATAACCAAAAAAGATAAAAAAGAAACCGCTCATGAAACTGCTAACGAAACGCCCTTAAGCACTTCATCCGAACTTCCTAAAAAACCTAAACTTAAAGTCGATCTATCGGTGAAATTATCAGATGCCGAAATAAAAAAACAGTTGTCAATTTTGGCTGAAGAAACAATCAATCAATTGTCAGATGGAAACAAAACCCTTAGAGATGTTGAAGATATCTATCTTATTTTCAAAGGCCAAATGATGGTCATCAATAAGTGTCGTTTGCTTTCAGTGGCTGAGCAACAAGAACAAAATGCACAAGTCTACGCCTGTTATTACAAAAAGAAGTTTGAATTTAAAAAATTAGAACTTAAAAAAAGAGATTAATTTTACCAGAACCTTTGAAATCACCTTAAGCTAAGCTCTTTTAAGGTTCCCTATATCGTCTTTCTATCTAAAAAATCCAGAATCAACGATTCTGGATTTTTTAGTAACTCGATTGATTTTATCAACTATGGTTTAATATTTAACTGCAAGCACCCCTCTGCCACTACTTCTACATGTGCTGATGACATTGATATTTGTTATTTTTAGATCAGCTGTTTTTGCTACTTAACAGAATCGAAAAAAACATCAGCCAACATTTTGAAAATAGCTAACCTGAACAAAAACTTAAAGATTAGATACGACCATTGATTATATCACTAGTTAGTGATATAATCATAATAACGAATAATTCTAATTTTCAGAAATGCTTGAACACATTTAAAAATAAAGGAGTGAGCTAATATGAATAAAAAAATGCCTGTCTTGTTTGTCGGTCATGGTTCCCCGATGAATGCCATTGAAAACAACGAATATACCCGAGGGTGGGAAGAAATTGCTGCAAAAATCCCCAAGCCAAAAGCAATTCTATCCATCTCTGCCCATTGGTACACAAACGGAACAAAAACAAATGATTCAACTAAACCCGAAACGATCTATGATATGTATGGTTTT
>JAKLQL010000365.1 GCA_022013395.1 Acetobacterium sp. | reverse complement strand
ATATCAGGTATAATATTGATCAAATATGTACTTACGGTTGGACAGACGCCAGTCTGTTTTCAAGAAAACTTCGTTTCCTGGGTGGGATGCTCTTTAGAGAGTTTCCCACTTTTTTTCGTGGAGGCAACGAGCGAAGTTGAGGCTCGCTCACATTTGGCGATTGCCAGCGAACGGCGTCAAAACACGGGAGCATGTTTTGATTTGTCATTGTTATAAATGCAGCGCTAAGAGTAAGCGGTTCATCAGGCCTGGCAAGGATCATTTATTTAGAGAAAAAAACCTGAAACATGAAAATAATATAAAGATGCTATTTTATATTATTATGTGGTACATATAGATCAAGAACATGTTTTGTAAAAATGATTGAGGAGCGTTAACTTAAAATGAATGTAAAATATGGAACTTTTAGGGGCGGGATTCACCCACCTGATGGAAAGGAAAGTACAGTCGGAGTACCCTTGGCTTATGGTATCGCACCGAAAATGGTGACAATCCCAATGGCAATGCATATTGGCGCACCATGCACGCCCGTGGTAAAAAAAGGCGATCTCGTTTTTCTGGGTCAAAAGATAGGTGAACCAAATGGTTTTGTATCGGTACCCATTCATGCAAGTGTATCAGGGAAAGTTGTGGCGGTAGAAGAAAGACCCCATCCATCGGGAGATATGATCCTGTCGGTTGTCGTTGAATCAGATGGTCTGGATACCATTGATCCCAGTATTAAACCCTATGGCTTATTGGAAGAAATGGATGCCGAGGCCCTCAAAAAAATGGTTCTGGATGCTGGCATTGTTGGCTTAGGTGGGGGGACCTTTCCAACCCATGTGAAATTGGAAGTTCCCCCTGCTAAAAAGGTTGACTGTATCATATTAAATGGGGCAGAATGCGAACCTAATTTAACAGCGGATCATCATCTGATGTTGTTGCACGCTGACAGGATTGTAGTGGGATTAAAAATAGCAATGAAAGCAGTCAGTGTTGAAAAAGGATTTATAGGAATTGAGGATAATAAAACCGATGCCATTGAAGCCTTGACAAAAGCGATCGGCAGTGATCCCAGACTTGAAGTTTACTCGCTTCGTACAAAATATCCTCAGGGTGCAGAGAAACAGTTAATTACAGCTATTACCGGTCGGCAAGTACCCTCAGGTGGACTCCCCACTGATACCGGGGTGATTGTGATGAATGTTGGCACAGCTGCTCAGATCGCTGAATCCATGATAACCGGAATGCCTTTATACAAACGGTATCTTACCTGTGCCGGGGATGCAATAAAAAATCCGCAGACGATGGAAATCCGAATCGGGGTTACCTTACAATCCGTTATTGATCAATGTGACGGCTTTGTTTCTGAAGTAGGAAAAATCATTCTGGGCGGACCGATGATGGGAATCACCCAGTTTAGTACCGACGTTCCGGTGATAAAAGCAACTTCAGGTATTTTATGTCTGACAAAAGCGTCAGCTGAGATAGCGCCGCCATCAAATTGTATTCGTTGCGGAAAATGCATGAGAGTCTGTCCGATTCATTTACAGCCTTTTAATATTGCTGCCTATTCTCAAAAAAATAAATGGGATAAATGCGAAGCAAACAATGCTATGGATTGTATTGAATGTGGGAGTTGTTCATATATCTGCCCGGCAAAACGGACCCTGGTTTCGTCAATTCGGGTGGCTAAACGCGAAATTGTCGCTCAACGAAGAAAAGGAAATTAGGAGGAACATTGATGAATGAATTAAATCTTACCATGTCCTCATCCCCTCATATTCGGGCAAACCATTCCACTGCCAGCATTATGCAAAATGTTTTGATTGCTTTATTGCCAGCATTGGCCGTGGCAGGATACGTTTTCGGAACCTGGGCATTAGCGCTAGTCGCAATCTGTGTAATCGCTTCGGTAGCTACTGAAGCGATCATTCAAAAATTATTGAAAAAACCAATCACTGTCAATGACTGGAGTGCTGTGGTAACCGGAGTGCTGTTAGCATTTAATTTGCCGATTAATGCACCCTGGTGGCTGGCTGTGGTGGGGTCTGTTTTTGCGATTGCCATTGTCAAACAGTGTTTTGGTGGTTTGGGACAGAATTTTATGAACCCCGCGCTGGCGGCAAGAGCGTTCTTATTGGCATCCTGGCCGGGACATATGACCAGTACGGCTTATATTCCTACCTTTGATACCGTTACATCGGCAACACCGCTGGCCCTGTTAAAGTCTGGTGACTTTGCCAGTATGCCATCAACATTGGATTTATTTACCGGCTTAAACGGTGTCTACGGTTGTATTGGTGAAATTTCGGCGCTGGCTTTACTGTTGGGTGGGCTTTATCTTATTTTTAGAGGTATTATCAGCTGGCGAATTCCAACCATTTACTTATTAACCATTGGAATTTTTGCTTTGATGGTTGGCCAGGACCCAATTGTCCATATTGTTTCAGGTGGGGTTATGTTGGGAGCCTTTTTTATGGCAACCGATTATGCATCATCTCCAGTAACATCAAAAGGTCAGATTATCTATGCGGTGGGGTGTGGTCTAATCACCATGATCATTCGTTTATATGGAGGATATCCAGAAGGCTGCTCCTATTCAATTCTGCTGATGAACGTTGCGACACCTTTAATTGAACGCTTCACCAAAGAAAAAATTTATGGTTTCGCCAAAAAGACAAAGGAGGCCAAGGCATAATGGAAAAATTAGAAAACAAAGCTAAAATTGACTGGAAAAATGTCTTTAAGCTGGGCTTTATTTTGTTTGCAATTTCGGCAGTCGCCGCTTGTGCTTTGGCGTTGACAAATTATGTGACTGCCGGCACCATCGCCAAATTGAATTTAGAAACAAATAGAATCGCCCGTCAGCAAGTCCTACCGGAAGCTACTGATTTTGAAGCCGTTCCAGTTGAGCGGCTAGCAGAAATGGCTAGCGAAATTGGTCTTAAAAATCCAGAAGAATTAAGAGAAGCCTATATCGGCAAAAATGACAGTGACATTGTCGGATATACGGTCAAAACAGGGCCGACCAGCGGTTATAGCGGAGAGATCCAAGTATTAACCGGAATTTCAAAAGATGGCAAAGTGACTGGGATTACGATTATCAAACATAATGAAACGCCAGGCTTAGGTGCTTTAGCAACGCAACCGAAATTTAAAGATCAGTATAAAGGTTTATCTGCGCTAGAGAAAATTACTGTTGTAAAAACGATCCCGGAAGCTGGTAGTAATGCGATCCAGGCAATTACCGGCGCAACAATTACATCGAAAGCTGTTACAGACGGGGTAAACCTGTCAAATGAAGTTTACCAGAATTTGTTGAATTAGGAGGGAAAAGTAAAGATGAATTTTGCAAAGAATCTTACTCGGGGAATCGTCCGAGAAAACCCTACCTTTGTACTTGTATTGGGGATGTGCCCGACATTGGCGGTGACGACATCAGCGATAAACGGTTTAGGCATGGGTTTGGCGACCTGTCTGGTACTGATTGGTTCCAATGTGGCAATTTCGTTAATGCGAAATGTTATTCCGGATAATATTAGAATCCCGGCTTTTGTTGTGATTATTGCTTCTTTTGTTACCATCATCGGGATGATGATGAAGGCTTATGTACCAGCGCTCGATGCGGCTTTGGGGATATATATTCCGTTAATTGTTGTAAATTGCATCATTTTAGCTCGGGCTGAAGCATTCGCTTTTGTCAATGGAGTGGCGGATTCTTTTGCCGATGGACTTGGTATGGGGATTGGCTTTACCCTGGCACTCACTTTGCTTGGTTCAATCAGAGAAATTCTGGGAGCAGGCAGTATCTTTGGATTTCCAATCTTTGGCACCGCTTACGAACCAGTATTGTTAATGATTCTTCCGCCTGGAGCTTTTTTAACCCTCGGTCTAATTATTGGTTTTATTAACTGGCAATCCAGGAAGAAAGCATAGGGGGAGAAAGAGATGACATTAATTTTCATTATGATTAGTGCAATTTTTGTAAACAACTTCGTGCTATCACGTTTTTTAGGTATCTGTCCATTTTTAGGGGTCTCCAAACAGGTTGAAACGGCTGTTGGTATGGGAGTGGCGGTAACCTTTGTAATGGCGATAGCTTCTGCAATTACCTTTGTAGTCCAGTACTCGATTCTTAATCCATTAAATCTGGGATATTTGCAGACCATTGCTTTTATTCTCGTCATCGCGGCGTTAGTTCAATTAGTGGAAATGGTTATCAAAAAATCAAGCCCTTCTCTGTATCAGGCGCTGGGTGTTTATCTGCCCCTTATTACAACGAATTGTGCAGTATTGGGGGTTGCGCTGATAAACATTCAGAATAAGTATAATTTCATAGAGACAATTTTTAATGGTGTCGGCGCGGCACTGGGATTTACCTTGGCGATTGTTCTTTTTGCCGGGATACGAGAGCGCCTTGAAACATCAGGTACACCATTATCACTTGAAGGTTTCCCAATTGCATTACTGACTGCCGGTTTAATGGCGATTGCTTTTCTGGGATTTTCCGGAATGAAATTAGGGTAGGGGATAAGGAAATGTTGAATGCGATATTAGTTCCGGTTGTTATCCTCGGTGCATTTGGTTTGTTGTTTGGAATTGGCCTGGCAATTGCGGCCAAAGTTTTTGCAGTAGATGTTGACCACCGTTTTCCGATGGTCAGAGCGGCGCTTCCAGGTGCAAATTGCGGTGCCTGTGGCTATCCCGGTTGTGATGCCTTGGCCTTGGCAATTTTAAATGATGAGGCACGTGCTGATGCTTGTCCGGTTGGTGGAACAAAATCGGCAACAGCTATCGCCGAAATAATGGGTGTAAAAGTTGGTAGTACAGTAAAAAAAATAGCTGCTGTTATTTGCCAGGGTAATTTTGAAAGAGCTCCAGATCGGGCAAAATACTATGGCGAAAAGGATTGTCGTGAGGCAATGATTGCTACGGGAGGACCAAAAGGATGTCGCTTTGGGTGTATAGGTTATGGAACCTGTAAAACAGCATGTCAATTTGATGCTATTGTTATGGGAGATGATGGTTTGCCCAAGGTTGATCCAGATAAATGTACATCTTGTGGCAAATGTGTGGAGGCTTGTCCGAAGTCGATTATGAATTTAGTACCGATAACCCAGGATGTCATTGTAAAATGTCATAATCTTGATATCGGTAAAACGGCAAAACGTGTTTGTACAACTGCGTGTATTGCTTGTGGGGCCTGTGTGAGGGCTTGTCAATTTGACGCAGTTGCAGTTGAAAACAATTGTGCAAAAATTGATTACAACAAGTGTGTTCAATGCTACGAGTGTGTTGATAAATGCCCAATGCATTGTATTTCCGGTGACGTGGAAACTGGTAAAAAGAAAGCATCCATCATTGCGTCAACTGTGTCGGGTGTGGAGAATGCGCAAAAAACTGTCCCGTTCATGCGATCACCGGGGAACTTAAAAAACCACCATATGTTATTGATCCGAATAGATGTATCGGGTGCGGCAATTGCCTTGATATGTGCAGAAAAAAAGCTATTGAAATACGACCACAAAAAGTAAGATAATAAAACAGCAATTTATTAAAGACTCCCTATTGAAAAATGAGGAGTCTTTTTCCTTAAGAATTTATGACAATTAAACCACTTAGTCAAAATTTTAATGAGAATTTTAGGAAACATGTATAAAATGATTCGAGATTCTGTTAAAATAGTAATATTGTTGATCCGAGGAGGCTTACTGTGAGCGAAAAGTCTGTTTACCATGCGTCCATAAAAGAACTGCCCGAGGACGAACGGCCTCAGGAAAAGCTAATTCGTTATGGGGCAGGAAGTTTAAGCAACGCAGAGCGCCTTGCTATTATTATTCGCACCGGAACTCGGGACGCCAAATTTTGTAAAAGTCGTTTGTTGGGGATCCGATAAATTTGCTGACGTATCCATTTTATTTAGGTTATAATATAAGGAATCTTGATTTTTAATAATATTGATCAAAAGATAGCAAAAAATTCATTTAAAAAACCGGGAGGTAGAATTATCAGTCTCGTTTATACATATCATATTTCGGAAAATCACGAAAAATTAGTCAGAGAAGAGTTGGTCAATCGTTACAGTTACTCCAGCCGATTGATCAGAGAAATTAAGCGGATTGGAAAAATCAGCTTAAACGAAAAGGAATGTTTTCTGGGACAGGCGATTAAGGCAGGGGATGTTATTGAAATTAGAATGCCCCAGGAAGATATCGATGGGGAGCCAGTTCTGGGTAAAATTAATGTTGTCTACGAAGATGATGAATTATTAGTGATTAATAAACCGCCATTTTGTGTAACACATCCGACCAAAAGTCATCAATTGGACACCCTGGCAAATTACATCAGCTATTATTGGAAAAATAATGGGGTTTCCGCAAAAATACGTTTTATCAATCGGCTGGATCGGGATACAACCGGAATTGTCGCCATCGCCAAAAATAAATATGTGCATCATTTCGTTCAAAAAGAAATGAATCTGGGTCAGGTCCGGAAGGTTTACCATGCTTTTGTTCATGGCAGGCTTCCCAGTAAGGAAGGAATCATTGATGCCCCGATCGGACAACCCTATGAGGACTGTATTCATCGGGTGGTGATGGATGAGGGGAAACCTTCAGTTACGCGCTACAAGGTGCTGGAAGAATATCAAAACGCATCATTAGTGGAATTGGTTCTGGAAACCGGACGAACCCACCAAATACGGGTGCATTTAAAACATCTGGGAAATCCAATTATCGGTGATACTTTATATAATGAGGCCAATTCAGATAAATTAGATTGCTATGAAATGGCCCATCAGGCGCTTCACGCCAGAAGTCTTGAGTTATCACTTCCAAGTAAAAAACAATTGAATTTTAGGGCAGAATATGGAAAAGAACTAACAGACCT
>JAKLQL010000364.1 GCA_022013395.1 Acetobacterium sp. | reverse complement strand
TTGCGGCTGTCGGTTTTCCCATCCTTGGTGATCCTAAATACGGCAATCGCCAGATCAATAGTCGTTTGTATGAGGAATCTGGTCTCAAAAGCCAGTTACTTCACAGTGCCCAGTTTACCCTGATTGATATGAATAAAACCTTTACGGCGCCGATTCCATCTATTTTTGAAAAAATGTTGAAACGCTTTGGTTTCAAAGACCCCTTTCTACTGGAGAAATAATCATGGGTTACTGGAACAGCAGAGGGCTTCGGGGTAGCCAGCTTGAAGAATATATCAATATCACCAATAAAATATACATGGAACAGGGGTTGGCTGTGGTTCAAAAAATTCCCACTGCGATAAAACCAGTGGAGTTAGATCCTGGCAAGGGCACCATTAAACTGGCTTATTTTGAAGAAAAAAGCACGGTGGATTATTTGGGAAACATTCAGGGCATTCCGGTGTGCTTCGACGCTAAGGAAACCAACCAGAAACGGTTGCCGATTGCCAATATTCATTGCCATCAGATGGATTTCATGGATGCCTTTGAAAAACAGGAAGGTTTGTCTTTTCTGATTGTTCACTTTAAGTTTTGTGACGAAACCTTCCTGCTCCCTTTTAATATCCTCAAAAAATATTGGGATAATGCCCAAAATGATGGTCGCAAATCCATCCCTTATGCCGATTTCGACCAAAATTTACGCATTTACCCCTTTCATAATATCCTCCTCCATTATTTGGAGGCCATCAACCATTATCTTACCGGAAAGGAAAACGAAAATGAAAAAAATTGCTAGCTTCACCATCAACCATCTGGATTTACTGAGAGGCGTCTACATCTCTCGTAAAGATTATTGCGGTGACCACTGCATCACCACCTTTGACATTCGGATGAAAGAACCTAACCGGGAACCGGTCATCAACAACGCTGAACTTCACGCCATGGAACATCTTGGGGCGACTTTTCTGCGCAACGACCCGGTTCTCAGTGATGAGATTGTTTATTTTGGACCGATGGGCTGCCGGACTGGCTTCTATCTCCTGATGAAAGGGGAACTGACCCCCCAGGATATTCTGCCACTGGTCATTAAGCTATTTACCTTTATGGCCGATTATGATGACGAAATTCCCGGTGCTTCGCCCCGAGATTGTGGCAACTATCTGGATATGAATCTCCCCATGGCTCGTTATGAAGCCAAAAAATTTCTCACCGAAATTCTTGAAAATATCCAGCCGGAAAATATGATTTATCCTGAATAATTTGTACAAAAAAAGCCCTTACGGGCTTTTTTACGTTCAGCTTTTACTTACGTGATTTGGTATCGGTTGCTTTTTCCAGCTTTTTATTCTCATCTTTGTTTTTGTCCTTGCCCACCATACGATTAAAGAATCGTTCTGAGTACGATTTCCGCTCGCTCATCTTTTTCTCATTCAATCTGGAACATTTGTTAATCCGACCAACCCAACGCTTTGCTTCAGCAATTGAATTGGGATCATCAGGATTCGGAATAACAGCTGTCCACTCTTGAAACAGTTTGCCATTTCGGCTTAACGATTCATAGTTAATCGCCAGTACCTTATATGTTTTTTCGCCGTTGTCATAGTTTTTAATTTTTGACTGGGCTTTGGTCCATTTATGAAACCGACCCATAATGTAGGCACTGTCTTCATTAATAATGGTTACATATGGTTTGACCATCGCCCGGTATTTAAAACTCTGTGGTAATACCATAGTAAAGAGCAATGACATTGTCCCAAAGAAAACAAAAAATGCAATTCCTAACCATTTTATTTCTGGATCCAGCATAAAAAAGAGTAATACGGAAATAACCAATTCAATGCCCAGCAAAATCCATATTTTTTTCTTTTCCGAATTCTTTTGAATTTTGTTTAATTCCCCAATAAACCCTTCATATTGTTCATTATCATATTCCCAAACCAGGGCTTCGTCTTTCTTTTCCAAAAACGCCTCAAACTGTCGATAACGCAAAAAGAAAAAGACGGCATACCCAATCGAAAACCCAATAATAACTACACCCGCATACGTAAAATAAAATTGATAAATAGCCACCGCTGTTATCATAAACGGCACAAAAATAATAGCGACCCCTAAAACAGCAACGATCAGGGCAATGATAATATTCTGTTTCTCGGGATTTTTAATTTCTAACATACCTTTTCACAACCTTTTCAATATTTTGTTTGTCATAATTATTTTTTTATGATGAATCACCTATATTTGTTTGAACTTTTCTCTCATTTCGGTAATTTTTCCACAGGTCATGCTGCCTTCTGGACATGGGCCTTCAACACAACGTGGTCCGCCGTTTTTAAACAGCAAGGGTGCCACTTTTTTACATTCTTTGAGCATTTGGGTGGCCAGTTCCCTGATTTCCCACTGCGC
>JAKLQL010000363.1 GCA_022013395.1 Acetobacterium sp. | reverse complement strand
GAAAGGGTTCCAAGCCCAACTGTGAATGGATTGCCAATCGCTGTAAAGAACTGGAGATTCCCATTATTATTGGAAGTGATACCCATTTTGCATCGGATATTGGTGATTTTCCCTATGTGGATCAAGTTCTGGATGCCATCGATTTTCCAGATGAACTGATTCTCAACCTGGATTCCAATAGACTGATTACCTATCTGGAAAACAAAGGAAGGGTGCTATTTGCGGATCCCCGGGACGGCCCAAGAATTGTTTTTGAAAAATGACTAAACTGTGATAAAATGATATCTTGAAATCAAGTAGGAAAGGACATAAAGCATGAATGTAAAAATCATCACCGATTCTGCCTGTGATATCCTGGAAACAGATCAACAACAATATGATATTGAGATAATTCCGGTTTATGTTGTCGAAAATGAAATGACCTATCGCGACGGTATTGATATATCTTCAGAACTGGTATGTGAAAATATGCGTAAGGGTGTACGGTATAAAACGTCTCAGATTCCTTATGGAGATTTTTACAAACGATTTGAAGAATTGATCATGGAAAATCAGTCATTTATTTATCTGGCTTTTTCCAGCGGTCTTTCCGGTACCTATCAGGCAGCAGCATTGGCGGAACGCGACTTAAAAGAGAAATATCCATTGGCTGACTTTAAAGTCTTTGATACCAGGGCTGTGTGTTATGGACTGGGGCACATCGTTTACGGAGCGGCCCGGGCAGCGGCCGAGGGTGTGAGTATGGATCAGCTGATAAAACAGATTAACTATTATATCGATCATGTTAAACATGTTTTTACAGTCACTGATCTTCAATACCTGTATCGGGGTGGAAGATTAAATAAAGGAACGGCTATCATCGGTAATATGCTAAACATTAACCCGTTACTTGAAGTGAATAAGGCCGGCGAGCTTCAGCAGATTGACAAGGTCAGAGGCGAAAAAAAGCTGGTCAAAAAAATGGTTGATTATCTGGAAGTAAATGGCGGTTATTGGGATAAACAAACCATAGGCATCAGTCATGCCGATAACCCTGAATTGGTTGCTACATTTGTAAAAATGGCTGGCAAGCGATTTAATACCGAGCGATTTAAAATTGTCCCCCTGGGACCAACTGTCTTAACCCACTCCGGTCCCGGAACCCTGGCAGTTTTTTTCTTTAATGAATGCAAAGACGCTTATTGGGTTGAATAAACAAGAAGAAAAAATAGAAAACTAAGGAGCACTATGTTAGATAAGTTAGATTTTTTAGCAGGAAAATATGCTGAATTAAACGAAAAGATCAGTGATCCCGAGATCATCGGAGATCAGAATCAGTGGCGAAAGCTGATGAAAGAACATGCCCACATCGAACCCATCATCCAAAAATATAATGAGTTTTCCGATACCTTGTCAGCGATTGATGACACCAAAGAAATGCTGGAAGATAAACAGCTGGAAAAAGATTTTAAAGAAATGGCTGAAGCTGAGCTGGACGAATTGACAAAAAAACGGGTGGAACAGGAAGAGGAATTGAGAATTCTGCTGCTTCCCAAGGATGTCAATGATGATAAAAACGTTATTGTTGAAATTCGGGCTGGAGCCGGCGGCAGCGAAGCCGCTTTGTTTGCCGGTGATCTTTTTAGAATGCTGACCCGTTATGCTGAGCGGCAGGGATGGAAAAGCGAAATTATGAGTTCCAGTATTCCCGATATTGGTGGCATTAAAGAAATTATTTTTTCCATTGAAGGAACCGGCGTATACAGCCGTTTGAAATACGAAAGCGGTGTTCATCGGGTTCAGCGGATTCCCAGTACCGAATCCGGTGGGCGGATCCACACCTCAACTGCTACCGTTGCCGTACTACCAGAAGCCGAAGACGTGGAAATTGAAATTGGCGCCAATGATTTAAGAGTGGATGTTTACCGATCCTCCGGTAACGGCGGGCAAAGTGTTAACACCACCGATTCAGCCGTCCGAATTACTCATATCCCCACCGGAATGGTGGTAACCTGTCAGGATGAAAAATCCCAATTAAAGAATAAAGACAAGGCTTTAAAAATTCTAAAGGCCAGACTTTATGAAATAGAAACGCAAAAACAACAAAGTGAAATTGCTGAAAATCGAAAAAGTCAGGTCGGCACCGGTGATCGAAGCGAACGAATCCGTACCTACAACTTCCCCCAGGGTCGAATTTCAGATCATCGTATCAATATGACCGTGTATCAATTGGATGCCTTTTTAGACGGTGACATTGATGAAATGATTAATGCCTTGATCACCAATGATCAGACCGAAAAATTAAAGCAACATTCTTAACCGCTAAGAAGCTTTCCAATTTAAGGAAAGCTTTTTTAATGCAGGGAATTAATTGGTAAAAAATCGACCTTATTTAGAAAGAGTATTGGTAAAGAGTCGTAATATTTTATCTGTGTTAAGCATATTAAGTGACCAGCCATAGAAATACCTGTAAAAATTCCGTATTATATTGACAATCATGGGCTTTAAAAGTAGAATGAAAACTAGTTGAAAAAATTTAAACATAAATTTGATCCTTGGATCG
>JAKLQL010000362.1 GCA_022013395.1 Acetobacterium sp. | reverse complement strand
TATTTTTGAAAAAATGGGCATGCTCATTCCCAGCGGGAATTGATGGGACGGCGTAACATAGACCGCCACGTCAGCATAGTCTTTTAACGGTTCAATTTGTATCCCCTTTTCATCAATATCAACAGAAATGACCGGATTCCCCATTTTTTCAAAAATATTGTATGCTTTCAGATAAACCGGATTTTCCAAGACAATAAATTTATTCCGTCCCCATAGCAAACCCAATATTTGCAGCAAATGATCGGTTCCCGATCCGATAATGATCTGCTCCTCAGTACAACGCACTCCGCGGGATCGATAAAGTAAATCCACCAGCGCTTTTCGCAGCTCCAACTCCCCCTGAATATCCGGCTTATTTAATAAATTAAAATCATATTCATTAAAGGTTGACTTGAATATTTTACGGAACGCCTCATAAGGGAAAATACGACGGTCAATCGCATTGGGTGAAAAATCAATTTTGATGGCCTCAGATTTTATCGTTCTAATATTCTTTTCTTGAACACAGGCCTTTTGCTCCAATAAATAGGTGTCAATCTCGCAAACAAAATATCCCCTTTTGGGAATAGCCTCGAGATATCCCTCAGCCACCAGCTGACTATAAGCCGTATCCACCGTATTAACACTCACCGCCAGATGACTAGCCAAACTCCGTTTTGAAGGGAGCTTTTCCCCATATTTTAAGCTGCCATCGGTAATTTCCTTTTTAATAAATTCGTATATCTCCACATAAAGAAACTCGCCCTTATTTTTAAACGGTATCGTAATCATCATAGCTCCTTATCTGAACCCATAGTACTAATATAAACTGATACTTTTTACAGGTTCAATTCTATCATATAATGATAGAATTTAAAAAGCAAAAGTGAATCAAGGAGATCCAAATGCAAACTAAACAAAAGCGGGTTGCCGCTATTCATGATATTTCCTGCGTGGGCCGCTGTTCACTAACCGTGGCTTTACCCATTATCTCCGCCGCCGGATTTGACACCAGTGTCTTGCCAACGGCTGTTTTATCCACGCACACCGGAGGTTTTGAAAACTTTACTTACCGGGATTTAACTGCCGATATCCGTCCTATTTCTGATCACTGGCAATCCCTTAATCTAGAATTTGATGCCTTATACAGCGGTTTTCTAGGTTCATTTGAACAGATTGATCTGGTTGCAACGCTGTTTGACACCTTTCAAACAGAAAAAACCCTGATTCTGGTTGATCCGGTGATGGCTGATCATGGCGAGCTCTATTCAATTTATACTCAGGAAATGGCCAAAGGCATGACCAAGCTTTGTGCCAAAGCGGATATTATCGTACCCAATCTCACCGAAGCGGCCTTCTTATTGGACGAACCCTATGTCGGTGAAAACTATGATCAAAACTATGTTGAAGAACTGCTGATTAAATTATCTCAATTGGGTTCTAAAAAAGTAGTGCTAACCGGCATTTCATTTGATGACTCAAAGCTTGGTGCCGCTACCTATGACGCCGATGCCAATACCTTTGATTATGCTTTCAATGACCGGATATCCGATTTTTTTCATGGCACCGGCGATATTTTTGGGAGCACCCTGCTTTCAGCGCTGCTAAACGATTTTAGTTTGAAAGACTCCTCTCAAATTGCGGTTGACTATACCCGGGAATGTATTATCAAAACAGTTGAACTCAATCAGGAAAAACGTTATGGTGTCTGTTTTGAACGCGCCATCCCCTACCTGATCAAACGATTGGGATTATAATTTCTTATAATCCTCACTGCAACGAAACGAGTAAAGGGCGATCAATGATCGCCCTTTACTCGTTCCACCTAGTCTTCGTTCATCTGATCCAGTTTCTCATTGATCATCTCATAAGGATATCCCCGACCCATCAGGCTTTTTTTAATCCGAAACATCAAATCCTTACCCTGAGCGCCCTTATTCCCATGGGTTCTGGCATATTTTTCGTAATCCCGATTTAATTTTTCTCTTAATTTCTTTTCCGCAACAGCAATTTCTTCCTCACTTAACTCGGGAGGTTCTTCCTCTAAAATCAAAGTCCGGATAATATCCAGTATCATATCATTGGGATAGCCCATTCTTCCCAACTTATCATAAAGTTTTTTTCGTTTTTGAGCAGTAGTTTGTCCATTTAAGGTTCGTAAATTTTTCTTGGCAACCGCTTCACAGCTTTGATATTCCTCATCTTTTGGGAAAAGATCTTCCAGTGTAAGCAGTAATTCATCACTAATTCCGCGTTTTTTTAAATCCTGAAGCATTCGTCGGGATCCGTAATAATTCAGATGTCGATTATTTTCCACATAGTTTTTCAGATAAACCACATCATCAATGTATCGATATTCTCCCAACTTTGCGATCACCTGATTGATGATTTCAGCCGCCACATCCTTTTTCTTGAGGTATTCAACCATTTCACTGGTAGTTCGGGACTTAAATGACAGGTATTTTACTGCCAAATCCATCGCTTTTTCCTTTGTGCTTGTTGCCATTTTCTTCCTCCTAAAAAAAATCACCAACATTAGCCGGTGATTTTCAGATTGAACTTGTGATTGTTATTTTGCACGTGTTTTTAAGTCAGCAAGCATCGTAGCAAAGTCTTTTGTCTCTGATAGCGGTACCATTGCTTCGACACATTCTAATCTGCCGATATTCTTATTTGAATTTATATTTTTATAAGCCTCAATAAGATGCTGAGCTTCGTCCAAAGATGTTGAAGTGCCTATTTTCACCCCATCTAGAATAACCGATGCTCCATTTACATAAAGTTCAATTCTCTTACTGTTCAAAACTTTGATACAGGTATCAAAATCCATGGGATCCTCAACTCTTGCCGGAATCAGTTCAAACCCATCGCCCAAATGAAGGTTGTCATAATTATAGCATGCAACAAGATCCTTCTCAATCCGATCTACCGCTGATTTAAATACACTGGAAGTTTGTACATAACCAAGACTTTCGCCATGATAAAATACTTCATATCCCTGAGTCTGCGCACTAACAACCCCTACTGAAGCCATAATAAACAAAATCATAACAGTTACGATAGTGCTTCTCTGTCTTTTTTTCTTTCGTCTAATTTTGCGTTTTTCGCGTTCAATCTTTACAGATTCATCCATTTATTTACCTCTTGTTGTTATTCGTTACGTTTTCGTTACATTATGATACCATATCCACACAACTTCCGCAAGATTTTTCGCAAAAAAAGACACCGTTTTTACGGTGTTAAGACTATAGACATTCAAATAAAGTAGTACCGACAATTGTTACATCATGTTGTATGCATCAAGGCGGACACGGCGATAGCCTGTCCGATCTTGCAGCATACAACAGATTAACAATTGGTCGGTACGGTAGTGTTATTTCTAAATATAATCGCCGGTGCTGATACTGAAGTAATTGTTGATTGGCTGTGCTTCATCATTTACTCTTACTTCAAAATGGACATGATTAGCGGTTGATGAACCTGTTGATCCCATACCACCAATGCGTTGACCCTGGGTTACGGTTTGACCTTCTGATACATCCACTGAGCTAAAATGCCCATATAATGTGGAATAGCCATTGCCGTGATCAATAATCACGCATTTTCCATAGCCGCCATACCAGCTGGATAAGGTAACTGTTCCTGAAGCAGCCGCATAAACCGAAGTGCCTTCGCTGTTGAGGATATCCACAGCTGCGCCACGATAATGATTACTGTAATAACCGCCATCATAGTTTCTAAAAATTTCGCCAACTCGACCACTGGCTGGCAGAATAAACTGAGCCTGAGGTGTTTCTGCTACCGGTTCTGCGACGGGAACTTCAACTACCGGACTTTCCGACACTGGCGCTTCTGCCACTGGCGCTTCTGCCACTGGCGCTTCTGCCACCGGGTTTTCCTGAACCGGTGTCTCCACAGCTGGGGTTTCGACGATGGGTGTCTCCACCACTGGTGCCTCTACTGCTGGTGCCTCTACTGCTGGGGTTTCAGTTACCGGGGTTTCTGCCACTGGCGTTGTCTCTGTGACTGGCACATCAACTTCCTGGGCGGCTATCACCGGGGACTCTAAAACGGGTGTTTCGACTGCCGGTACTTCTACCGAAGCAGCCGAAAGTGTCGTATTGTCGGCAACGCTAGCGGTATTTCGGGCGGATTCTTCCGAAGATCCATTCCCAGCCGGTGTTTCAACAGTTACTGCCAGCATTGACGTTTCTGGTTCCTGTGTATCTTCCGTTTGTTGAAGACTATCGGCCTGGGCCACTTCAACCTTTTCCTGCGTTCTTATTTCCACAATTTCCTTGGCTACTTCTGCGGTTGTCAAAACTTCGGTAGCCCGGGTCGGACGAATTTCGTAATCTGTCCCGCCTCTGTTTATTCTACCGCTTTTTCCTTTGTTTGCATCACTTACTGCCGTTTCTAATACGCGCAAATCATCAACACAACCAATGCTCGTGCCTTTGTAAATAACCTCATAAGCACGGGTTTGAGCATCCACTGCGCCTGCTCCCAATAATACTAAAAAAGTACTGACGACAACGGCTGAACCGCGCAATTTGAATCGTTTTCTTTTATCATTACTCGTCGTGTCAGCATGATTGACATGCTCAATCTCGACGAATTCATCATGTTCAACTTTTTGGGTCAACCAATTAAATCGGTACTTTTTTAATCTCGCTCTGACTTTTTCAAAAAAATTCTGAGTTTTATTCATGTCTCGCTTCCTCGTTACAATTTATTTACAAATATGATACCATATGGTTTTATATTTTACAAGTAATTTGTATTTATAATTCCATTTTTATCTATATATAGTATTTATTTCTAACATGAGGATTCATATTGTCAACAATCAGCTTGATCATTCACCATTATTCCAGCCTAAGATTTTAATCAGGCGTAATTCTGAATAACCATAGGCACTGGCAGGATAATTGATTCGATCTGTTGTGTTTGAATTGATGAGATAATCCAGCATGTTCCCATCATTATCGGTGACTACATCTGTAATAATA
>JAKLQL010000361.1 GCA_022013395.1 Acetobacterium sp. | reverse complement strand
GCGCAGTGTTTCAAGCAGTTTTTGATTATCCCGTTGATGTAGCCCGATACTGGGTTCATCCAAAACGTACAGCACCCCCACCAAACCCGATCCAATCTGCGTAGCCAGCCGGATTCGTTGGGATTCCCCCCCGGACAATGACCCGGCATTTCGTGACAGGGTCAGATATTCCAAGCCCACGTTTTTGAGGAAATTCAGACGGGCATTGATTTCTTTGAAAATCGATTCACCGATCATGTTTTCCCGGTCTGACATGATCTGTTTTTTAAAGAACTCAATCAATTTTCCAATGGACATATCGGTGATTTCAATGATGTTTTTATCATGGATGGTGACGGCCAGACTGGTTGGGTTCAACCGCCTGCCGTGACAGGTCGGGCAAGGCGTTTCGGACATATATCGCTCAATCAGTGTGCGCATCCGGTCTGACGGAGTCTCAATATAACGGCGCTCCATATTTTTGATCAGACCCTCAAAGGTTGAGGTATAGGTTCCTGAGAACTTGCCTTCATAGGAAATTTCCAGCACGTCGTCACTGCCATATAACAGTGCATCAATAAACGCCGGACTGGCATCTTCAAGTGGAGTCTCAATCGAAAACTGATGTTTTTCGGCCAATGCTTTGATCAGGTTATAATAGTATTTCGAATCGCTTTTTAATCCAAAAAATTTTATCGCTCCTTCGGAAATCGACAAGCGTCGATCCGGTATCAGTAAATCGGGATCAACTTCCTGGTGAAAACCCAGACCATGACAATCCGGACACATCCCAAAGGGATTATTGAAAGAAAAGGTCCGGGGTTCCAGGGTATCCATCGCAATGCCACAATCGGCACAAGCCAGTTTTTCACTAAAAAGCAGCTGTTCCCCACCGATAACGTCACAAATCACCAGGCCACCGGAAAGTTTCAGCGCTGTTTCCAAGGAGTCCGACAGTCTTTTGCCAAGGTCTTCTTTGGCAACCAAACGATCCACCACTACTTCGATGGTATGCTTTTTGTTTTTATCCAAATTGATTTCGTCCGATACCTCCATCGGTTCGCCATCCACGACAATTCGCACAAAGCCTTCTTTTTTGATATGATCAAGGATTTTCTTATGCTGCCCCTTTTCTTTTCGGATCACCGGTGCCAGTATTTGAAACTTCGTTTTCGGCGGCAAGGCGAGGATTGAATCAACAATCTGATCCACCGACTGGGATGCTACCACCTTTCCGCACTTGGGACAATGAGGAATCCCGATGCGCGCATAGAGCAGGCGCAGATAATCGTAGATTTCGGTTACCGTTCCAACTGTCGAGCGCGGATTTCGGTTGGTGGTTTTTTGGTCGATGGAAATAGCCGGCGACAAACCATCGATGCTTTCCACATTTGGTTTCTGCGACTGGCCCAAAAACTGCCGCGCGTAGGATGAAAGAGATTCCATATAACGACGCTGACCTTCAGCGTAGATGGTGTCAAACGCCAACGATGATTTTCCCGATCCGCTGAGTCCGGTAAAAACCACCAGCTGATCCCGGGGTATTTTTAAATCGATATTTTTTAAATTATGCTCTTTAGCACCTTTTATTTCTATGTATTTCATGTTGCTCCTTATATTTATCACTTATCTTCGATAATGTTTCAGATGATGTATTTCGTCACGCAGCTTGGCTGCCCGTTCAAATTCCAAAGCTTCAGCAGCTGCCATCATGTCGACTTCCAGTTCTTTGATTTTTACATCAATGTCCACTGCTTCATCACCGATATCATAGGTTTCCGGTTCTTCGGCCACCTTGGTGGCCTCAATAATGGAGCGAATATCTTTTTTAACCGAGCTGGGCGTAATGTTGTGCGCCTCATTATAAGCCGTTTGAATCCCTCGGCGACGATTGGTTTCACTGATGGCGCGATCCATGGATGGGGTTATTTTATCAGCATACATAATAACGTGGCCTTCCAGATTACGGGCCGCCCGGCCAACAGTTTGGATGAGTGAGGTTTCTGAACGCAGGAACCCTTCCTTGTCAGCGTCCAAAATCGCCACTAAACCAACTTCCGGTAGATCAAGACCTTCCCGAAGCAGGTTAATCCCGACCAGTACGTCAAAGGTACCCAGACGCAAATCTCGCAGAATTTTCATCCGCTCAATGGTATCCACGTCCGAATGGAGATAATTGACTGCAATTCCATTTTGTTTCAGGTAATCGGTGAGATCTTCGGCCATTTTTTTTGTTAACGTGGTAACCAATACCCGATTTCCTTTGCCGGTGGTTAATTTAATTTCGCCCAACAAGTCATCAATCTGACCGGTAACCGGGCGAACCGTTATTTCTGGATCGATCAGACCGGTGGGTCGAATAATCAGCTCAACCGTATTCTGACTGTGTTCTTTTTCGTATTTACTGGGGGTTGCGGTGGTGAAAACGATCTGATTAATCTTGCCTTCGAATTCCTGAAAATTCAGGGGTCGGTTATCATAGGCTGATGGGAGCCGGAAGCCATAATCCACCAGATTACTCTTGCGAGCCTTATCGCCGGCAAACATGCCGCCAATCTGAGGAATAGAGACATGGGATTCGTCGGCGATGATTAAAAAATCTTTGGGAAAATAATCAATCAAGGTGTAAGGTGGCGACCCTGGCGGCAATCCATTGATATAACGGGTATAGTTCTCAATCCCGTTACAATAGCCCATTTCCCGGAGCATTTCGATGTCGTAATTGGTCCGCTGCAAAATCCGCTGCGCTTCCACCAGCCGATTATTTTTGGTATATTCATCATAGCGTTGGCGCAGTTCTTCCTGGATTCCCGCAATCGCCCGTTCTAGATTTTCTGGAGTGGTGGTATGGTGGGAGGCCGGGAAGATCGAAACATGGTTGAGTTCCCCATAAATTTCACCGGTTAAGGTATTAATTTCCGTAATCCGCTCGATTTCATCCCCGAAGAATTCCAGACGAATGGCCTTGTCCGATGAAGCTGCCGGAAATATTTCCAGAATATCCCCTCTGACCCGGAAATTATTCCGCTCAAAAGCAATATCGTTCCGGGTATATTGGATCTCCACCAGCTTGCGGATAATCGCATCCCGATCTTTTTCCATCCCCGGACGAAGCGAAAGCATCATATTTTCATAATCAAAGGGACTTCCCAGACCATAGATACAGGACACACTGGCAACCACAATGACATCCCGTCTTTCAAATAAGGAGGCAGTGGCGGAATGCCTTAATTTATCAATCTCATCATTGATGGATGAGTCTTTTTCAATAAAGAGATCTGAATGAGGCACATAGGCCTCCGGTTGGTAGTAATCGTAATAACTGACAAAATACTCCACCGCATTGTTGGGGAAAAAACTTCTAAATTCATTGGTCAACTGGGCCGCCAGGGTTTTATTATGAGCAATTACCAGAGTCGGCTTTTGGACCGTCTCAATTACCTTCGCCATGGTATAGGTTTTCCCAGACCCGGTTACCCCCAGTAAGGTTTGATATTTCAACCCATCATTAATCCCTTTTGCGATTTTTTCGATGGCCGGTCCCTGATCGCCCTTGGGTTCATATTCTGATACAACTTTAAATGCATGCTTCATTTCTTTCATCAGCACCCTCCACTTCGTTCTATGAACATTCGTTCTATTATTCTATCATAGCTTTTTTTTAATGGCAAATGATAATCCCTCTAATTTAATAAATTCTTAATCTTTCCCCCCATAAATGAAAAGAGCACACCAAAAGGTATGCTCAGGATAATTTCT
>JAKLQL010000360.1 GCA_022013395.1 Acetobacterium sp. | reverse complement strand
TTATGTCTACAATCTATGTTTATGTTCTTGATACTTTAGCCGACTGGGAACTGGGGTATGTTATTTCAGAGCTGAATTCTGGCCGATTTTTCAAAAAGGGTGCGCAACTGGTATAGCTCAAAACGGTTAGTTATTCTAAAGAGCCAATCAATACAATGGGCGGGATGACAATCGTGCCCAATTGCTTAATTGATAATATTGTTGTGAGTGAAACAAGCATGTTGCTATTACCGGGGGCAGATACATGGAACGACCCAAAGCATGGCGCTATCATCGAAAAAGCCAGCGAATTTCTCTCTTTAGGCGCTACGGTGGGTGCAATCTGTGGAGCTACCGTTGCGCTTGCCAACTTGGGGTTATTGGACAAGCGTCCGCATACCAGTAATGGACCGGGATTTCTTGAAATGGTTTCGCCTGGTTATAATGGGCAAAGTTTTTATATCGACAAGCCATCGGTAGCAGATCACAACCTTATTACTGCAAGTTCCACCGGAGCTTTATTGTGGGCCAAACAAATTATTGAGCATTTAGATGTTTTTCAATCAAATACACTGGAATCTTGGTATGAATATTTTAGTACCGGTGAGCCTAAACATTTCTTTGCTCTGATGCAATCTTTGCCGTCAAGCAATGAAAACTGATCCATTCCGGTAGGGATCGCCTCCACCAAATAAGAATATAAAGATCTGAAACGCCTTGTTTAAGTGGTGTTCAGAGCTTTATTATTTGCCCGAAATTTAGTGTTGCACATAGTTTTGTCCATGATAGGATTATTATTGACTATTACATTGATTTAACGTTTTATAAGATACGAAGCCAATCGCGGCGAGCCTAAAGAATTCGCTCAATATTAACGACTTTGGACTGTTCATCGATCGCAAATAAAGCTATAAAAGCAGATACAGAACTGCGGCAGCAGGGATTATTTATCCAATACAAAAGGCAGATGGCGTGATATAATTGGTTGTAATAACTTTATTTTTCCATAAGACTAATTAACTATGTCTATTGCATAGTTACTATTGCGAAATTTATCATATATTATCAACAATTAGGAAGGAAAGTGCATCTGTGGACAAATTGAACAGATTCAAAAAAATATGATGAAAACATTAAATGATTACCTATATTCAGGCGATACCGTGCTTAAGATTTTGCAACGCTATTCAGAGGATTTGAAACAGTCGGCCAAAGAAACGAATAATCAGATTGAGCTGTTACATTGTAATTTTCTGCTTCAAATTGCGGAACTTTGGCAGCACAATGATTTCCTGGCGTCGCAATCCCAGCGGATTCGCGAATTCTACAAACTGATGGCCAATGACTATCCGTTTTTGGCATTTACTTTTAAGGGACGAATTAAATCGCTGATCCGCGCGGAAGCAAAATTTAACGGATACATTGTCGAATATATTTACGATTATTATAGTGAATATGGCAGTTACCCGTCGCTGCCGGAACTGAAGAACGCATTAAATTGTTTTCGGGACCTGATTGCCTACCGAATCGTGATTTCGCTGCCTAAATGTCATCTGAAAGAAGGGGAGACGTGCGCGGACGAAGAAATAAAATATCTCTATGATGTTGCCAACCAGTTGCCTGGTTTTCTGGAGGAACGCGGGTTTACCGCCGAACTGTCTTCATTAAGGGGGCAGAAAAAATCGCCCTTGTTACAAGAGAGCGTCAGCCCGTACTATAAGGATTATATTGAAAATTCAGAGCCGAATGGCTATCGTTCACTGCATATCACATTTTATGATAACATTGCCCGTTGTTATGTGGAAGTACAACTTCGCACCAAAGAAATGGACGATTTTGCTGAGATTGGTCCGGCGAATCATTTAGGTTACGAAAAACG
>JAKLQL010000359.1 GCA_022013395.1 Acetobacterium sp. | reverse complement strand
GATGCGCTTGGTACTCCAAAGTACCTTTAGCACCTTTTACTTTTATATTCTGTCCTGCAAGGTTAACATCTACACCAGCAGGAATCAGTAATGGATTTTCCATAAACACCACCGTCAACCGGCTGATTGCCTTCTTCAATATAGCTTTCAATCATCAGTCCCTTGACATATTTTTTCATATCAGCATCATAGTGACGATTGCGCAGCACTTCCCGGGCGATTCGCGGCTGTTCGCCAAAAAGCTTGTTTGAATTAGCATGATTCAAATCGATCACAATTGCCGGACAGGAAAAATCCCGTTTTTCATACATTCTGATCAGGTGCATAATATCTTCATAGTGATAATTAGGATAATTACGACCATGCTGATCTACTGAACCTCTCATGATTGCATGGGTCAACGGATTCCCGGAAGTTTTTACTTCCCAGCCCCGATAAATAAAGGTATGACCAGCCTGGGCCGCCTGAATGGAGTTCAGCATGACCGTAATATCCCCGCTGGTTGGATTTTTCATCCCTACTGGGATCTCCAAACCGCTGACGGTTAAACGATGTTTCTGGTTTTCAACTGATCGGGCGCCGATGGCCACATAGCTTAATAAGTCTTCCAAATAAGCATAATTTTCTGGATATAGCATTTCATCGGCACAAGATAAGCCAGTTTCCTCGATGGATCGAATATGCAATTGACGAATCGCTTTAATGCCCTCAACCATGTTTGCCTTTTTGTTGGCATCTGGTTGATGAAGCATCCCCTTATAGCCTTCGCCAGTGGTTCTCGGCTTATTTGTATAGATTCTTGGGATAATGATAATTTTATCTTCTACTTCTTTTTGGATTTTGCTTAAACGGTTGACATAATCAATTACTGCCGTTTCATTATCTGCGGAGCAAGGACCGATAATTAAAATAAAACGGTCATCTTTTCCTTCAAAAACATTTCTGATCATCCGGTCACGTTCTGCTTTTATTTTTTTGCCGGCGTCAGACAGCGGCATCATTTTAACTATTTCGTCGGGTGACGGAATCTCCTGGATCAACTCAAAACTCATTTGTTACTCCCTCTTAAACTATTTTCAGTCCTATTCACACTGGTATGGTTTTTAATCGCCATTTCGTCCTGGCTAGTGTATCAGTATTCTTTATATTTAGTATTTATTATAGAGATTAATGCGCCACATGACAAGCGTTATTATTGATTCCAAACGGATCTGGTGCCATTTCTAATTGCTGGCTCTTTTGGGGTTTTTTATTCGTCAAGACAACCGAAACCATAAAAATCTGATCGACTACTTTAAAACTTGCTTCGCCCGCATACTTTTGGGCAATCGCCATCACTGAAATTATCCCGATGCCGGATTCTTCATTTCTTTTTTGCGATAGATAAATTCCATTTCTTAGTTTCACTTCACCGTTAAAACTGTTATCAACAGTAATAAATAATTGATCATTCAGCAATTGCGATGAAATTTTTATCTGCTTTTTGTCAGATATCATGTTATTACAGGCATCTACTGCGTTTTCCAAAACATTTCCAAATACTACACATAGATCCGTTTCATCAATTTGTAAATCATCAGGGACCTTTGTTGAAATTAAGAAATCAATGTTTTCTTGTTTACAGGCGTTAGCGTAATATCCTAAGATGGCATTAACAGCGTGATTGCTGCAATATAAAATGTCCGAAATGCTCAATTGCGTTCCCAACAAATCAGTGATATATTTTTCAATATTTTCGTTGTTTTTTTGTTGTATCAATCCCATCACCGTATACAGATGCTGCCTTAAATCGTGTTCGGCCTTATGTGTTTCTTCGATACACTCACCGAATTTTATGTAATACTCAGACTGGTATATTAACTGCTGTTTGATCAACTCATTGCTTTTTGCCAGAATCACATTCTTTTCCGATTGTTCCAGCATTTCGATAACAACATAATAGATCAGACAAAAACCCGAAAATGACACCATACTAAATATCAAAAACTGCCACTGATTCGTTAAGCTATTGTCAATCGTCGTAAATGACAAACTAATGATATAATATACTAAGGGTATGATCCAAAGAAATCGCCAAGCCTTATTGCGAGTCTGCATCACATGT
>JAKLQL010000358.1 GCA_022013395.1 Acetobacterium sp. | reverse complement strand
TTTTATGTGCTGGTTTCCTACGCTCAGGTGATTGGATTTGGCTTGACGTCCGAGGGAATGGCCGCTTTTACAAGCAGTAATTCACCACTGAGCGACCTGATTACCAGATATCTGGGCACTGAGTTTTCAATTGTGATGTTGTTGTGTATGTCAGTATCTTTTTTCACCAGTACCCTGGGTTGTGTCAATGCCGGGGCCAGAGTACTGTTTACGATGAGTCGGGATGGGATGTTATGCCCGTCACTGAGTAGGGTTAATGAAAAAAACAATACTCCCTATGTGGGATTGAACGTTTTTGTGGCTGCCATCACCATCATGATTGTGGTCAGTTTTAGTTTGGAGGCCATTCAATTGGCTGGTTATGCGGCCTTAACCGGCACCCTGGCACTGCTGCTTTCTTATATCTTTACCTCAATTGGCGCGATGGTGTACTTCTATAAAAATCGCAGCTGGCGGGGCGGCCGCCTGATTCTGCCGGCAGTGGCGATTGTTGCCTTGACCGGGATCATTTTTGCCAATATTTACCCGGTTCCAGTGTTTCCGCAAAACCTGTTTAGCTACGGAGTGGTTATCTGGTTGGGAATCGGAATTATTTTAAGTCGGAATCAGGCCGACGCAATTGCCTCAGCCCCATCGATATCGGAGAACGAAAGGAATTTGAGCTGATCAACCGCATTAAGATGAAGTGAACCCAAGACTTCTATATTACAGCTACAGGCTGTGATATAGAAGTCTTTTTGTGTGGTAATACGGTATGAGAGAAAAGATTATTAACAGCAATTTAGGGTATATCATTAAATAGACATTGAATGGGGACGTTAAGTTGATGTTGATATGAAAGGAACGATAATGAAAAAATTAATTAAAAACAATGTGAGCTGGGTTGGCAAAGTGGATTGGGAGCTACAGCAGTTTCATGGCAATGAATTTTCAACCAAGCATGGCTCGACCTACAATTCTTATTTAATTCAGGAAGAAAAGACGGTTTTAATCGACACAGTCTGGATGCCCTATGCCAAAGAATTTGTAGAAAATTTAGCCCAGGCAATCGACCTGAATGAGATCGACTATATTGTCGCCAATCATGGCGAAGTCGATCATAGCGGCGCTCTGTTGGAACTGATGGAACGAATTCCGGATGTGCCGATTTACTGTACTGAGAATGCCGTTAAGTCTTTAACGGGTCAGTATCATCAGGACTGGAACTTCAATGTGGTTAAAACCGGTGATAAGCTGGATGTGGGCAATGGCAAAGAACTGATCTTTGTGGAAATGCGGATGCTCCACTGGCCGGACAGCATGGCCAGCTATCTGACCGGGGACAATATTTTATTCAGTAATGACGCTTTCGGTCAGCATTATGCCACCGAAAAACTGTTTAATAACCTGGTCGATCAATGCGATTTATTTAAAGAAGCGATGAAATACTATGCCAATATTCTGACCCCTTTTAGTGCCATCTTGCGAAAGAAACTGGACGAAATTATTGCCTTTAATCTGACCATTGATATCATTGCCACCAGCCACGGCGTCATCTGGAATGACAACCCGATGCAAATCGTTGAGAAATATGCTCAATGGGCCGGGGATTATCAGGAAAACCAGATCACCATCATCTACGATACAATGTGGAACGGCACCAAAAACCTAGCTGAAAAAATTGCTGACGGGATTGGCCTGATCGATCCGGACGTGGTCGTCAAAGTCTTTAATCTGTCAAAAAGCGATGAGAATGATCTGATTACCGAGGTCTTTAAATCAAAGACCGTGCTGATTGGTTCGCCGACCATTGGCGGCAGCATTCTCCACTCCATTGCCGGCTTTGTTCATCTGATGAAAGAGCTGAAGTTTAAAAACAAAAAAGCTGCCGCCTTTGGCTGCTACGGCTGGAGCGGCGAGTCGACTAAGGTGTTAAATGAATGGCTGACCGGTGCCGGCTTTGAAATCATCAATGAGGGTCTGCGGAATCAGTGGAACCCCGATGACGCCCAACAGGTAGCCGCCATCGACTTTGGCAAAGAAATCGCCAAAGCCTAGAACCTGATTTGTAAATAATAAGCACAAAAAAACGACTTAATCTCGAAAGATTAGGTCGTTTTTGTTGGACTATTATAAAAATCAATCGTAGTGAATGCCACCCCAGTAGACGGGGCCTTTGACGATGGTGCGGGAATCCAGCTCGACACCTTCCAGGGCCCATTTTTTATATTCTGCAAAGCCGGTACGGTCAATGATGTAGCCGATGTGCTCTTTGCCGCCGGGAGCTTCCCGGTCGATGTAATGATTGACAAAACCATAGGTGTTTTTGACAATTTTGATAATTGCGTCTTCGGTCGCCCAGACCAGGAAGTCTTCGGCCAGTCGGGGATTTCGTTTGCCAGTGCGGCCCATGATCACCAGCCGGTAGTAGGTTTCCGGGCTACGAGTCCAGGCTCGGGTTGGGCAGTTAATGACACATTCGCCGCAGCCGACACATTTTTCGGTGTTGCGGACAATTCGGTAATTTTCCACTGATAAAGCATCAACCGATTTTTTCTTGCAGGATTTGACACAGGCCTGACAGCCCATACAGCGTTCTTTTTCATACTGCGGTTCGGTCATGCCGATGATCCCAAAATCATGCATCCGGGTTTTGATGCAGTCATTGGCGCAGCCGGTGAAGGCTACCTTAAAATGAAGGTCATTAGGGAAGATTTCCTGCTCCATTTTCTTGGCAAAATTGGTGGTATTATAAGTGGCAAAAGGACAGGTATTGCTGCCGATACAGGCCGAAACGTTCCGGGTGCCAGCGGAAGTATAGCCTTTGCCGGGGATTTCCTGATTGATTTCCAGCTTATCAATAATTGGCTGGAGTAGGGCATTGACGGCGTCCATATCGGTATATTTAATGCCTGGGATTTCAAAGCCCTGGCGGGTGGTTAAATGGATCCGGCCATTGCCATAGGTTTCAGCGATATTTTGAATCAATGGTAGCAGCTCGGCGGTTAATAAGCCCCCGGGAACCCGGACTCTGGAGGCGGTTTCCCCACGAACCTTGGTGACGCGATAAGCATTCTTCTTTATCTTTTTCGTATTCAGATCTAACATGGCGCTCCTCCTAATCCTTTAAAAATTTCCCCTTGGTGTAATTAAAAACCGGGCCGTCCAGACAAATGTAGGTATCATCAATTTTGCAGTGTCCACATTTACCGATCCCACAGCACATTTTTCGTTCCTGGGAGATCCAGATATTTTCTTCCTTGAAGCCCACATTGAAAAGCTCGGTGATGGTGCATTTCATCATCATCGGCGGGCCGACCACAATGCCGACGGCTTCATCCGAATTATTAATCGGGATATCGGGAATATACTGGGTAACCAGTCCGCATTTGCCGCAGTACCCGTCTTCCAGAGTATCCACAGTCATGATGACGTTGATGTTCTTTTCCCATTCTTCGAAATCCTTTTTAAAGAGGACATCTTTGGGGGATTTAAAACCAACCAGCAGGGTAAAGCCCTTGCAGTCTTCCGGATGGGCCGAGAAATAATCAACGATTCCTTTGACCGGTGAAAGACCGGTGCCGCCGGCTACCAGCAGAATTTCTTTGCCCTTGTAGTTGGCAATGTCAAAGCCGTTGCCGTAGGGTCCCCGCAAAAACAGGCTATCGCCGACATAATTTTCAAAGATTTCATCCGTAACCTTGCCGACTTTACGGATCGTCAGATCGACGGTGCCGTCGCCGATGCCACTGACCGAAATGGGGGCTTCCCCAAACTTGGGCAGCGATACCTCAAAAAACTGTCCCGGTTTGACATCGCCAGTGTAGGTCATTCGGAAGGTAAACTCGATTTCGGTATGCTTGATCACATCGACGATTTCAGAAAGAAACGGAATATATGGATTAAGTTCAGTCATTTAGTTTTCCTCCTTTGCAGCGTCATGCACCAAGGTATTCAGCCTACTGATACAATTGGCAAAAGACATATATTCGGGACAGACATCGTCGCAGCGGCCGCAGCCGATACACATATGGGTGCCGAAGCGCCGTTTATAATCGTTGACCTTGTGCATGACCTTAAAGCGCATTCGCTGACCCTTGTCGTTTCGAAACGCATGACCACCAGCCATATCGGTGTAGCCATCGACATGACAGGAAGCCCAAACCCGCCGGCGCTCGCCGGCTTTGCCGTTGTCGGTGTAGAAAATATCCTGCATCGTGAAACAGGTACAGGTGGGACAGACAAAGTTGCAACGTCCGCAGGCAATACAGCGATTGCCGTATTCTTCCCAGAACGGGGCGTCAAACAGGGTCTGCGGAACCGTTTCCGGGATCGTCACGACGGTATCATTGGTCGTAACCGAATCTGCAATCACCGGCGTTTGAGTTGCACCAGCCAGAGCAGCATCCAGGTAATCCCAGCGGCTGTCCACCAGCACGGTGTCACCGTCAACCTTTAAATAAGCGTCGTAATCATCGCTGGTCTGGGTACCCATGGAAACACAGAAACAGTTTTCAAAAGAGTTTTCACAGCCCATCAGAATAAATTTGGTATTGTCCCGCAGCCGTTTATAGTAAGTATCGACCGCACCGTTTTCCAGATAAATGGTATCCATTCGTTTCAGGCCGTGCAGATCACAGCTGCGCAAAAACACAATCGCTCCCTTTTTAGGAGCATCTGCTTCTTTCATTTCATTTTCGGTAAAATAAAACAGTGTTTCAGAGATAGGGAGTAAGACCTCTTTAAAAGAGTAGTCCGATTTTTCAGCAAATTCGATTTCAGATAGATCAGTGATTTCGCCATAACGGATGGTGTCGATGTCGGTAAAGGTGCCATCGCCGACAAACCGTTTGGGTGCATAGATGAGATAGTCTTTTGATAAGTCAGAAAAAATAGCATTCATTTTCTCCGCTGTCGTTTGGTAACCCATAAACAAGTCCTCCTTCAAGTTTTTTGGAAATTGTTGCGGTAAAGATTGAAGTCTGTCAAAAGTCCTTTTCAGGGGATCTTTGACAGACTTTCATTTTGTGTAGATGATGTTTAATTTTATCTAGTAATTTAAAATTTTAAGAACAAACCTTTATTGCTTTGATAACAGGCGGCGAAGCTCGATACAGTTAATTCTAAAAAATAGATTAGCCCAGTAATTTTGCCATGTCAGCTTCTGGTGTAGAGATAGGAGCGATGTTGTAGTTTTCAACCAGGACGTTTAATACGTTTGGTGAAATAAAGGCTGGCAATGATGGTCCCAATAAGATGTTTTTGATGCCCAAGGATAATAATGTCAGTAAGATACAAACCGCTTTTTGTTCGTACCAGGACAATACCATGCTCAGTGGTAATTCATTCACGTCACATTCAAAGGCGCCAGCTAGCGCAATCGCAACCTGAATGGCCGAGTAGGCATCATTACATTGACCCATATCCATCAGTCGTGGCAAGCCGCCAATGGTTCCCAGATCCAGATCATTGAAGCGGTATTTACCACAGGCAAGCGTTAAGACAATCGTATCAGCCGGTGTTTTTTCAACAAATTCAGTGTAGTAGTTACGTCCGGTTTTAGCACCGTCACAGCCACCAACCAGGAAGAAGTGTTTGATATCGCCAGCTTTAACAGCGGCGATGACCTTATCAGCGACGCCTAAAACAGTGCCATGACCAAATCCGGTTAACAGGGTTTTGCCGCCGTTGATGCCGGTCATTTCCTTGTCTTCAGGATATCCGCCCAGTTCCAGTGCTTTAGCAATCACTGGCGCAAAGTCTTTTTCTTTGCCAACATGAATCATACCGGGGT
>JAKLQL010000038.1 GCA_022013395.1 Acetobacterium sp. | reverse complement strand
TGTCACATACCAGTAAAGAATCGGATAATCGGTCCAATTTCTGGCTTTCATGGAATTGGCGGCATAAACAGGGGTCGATTCAACAAAGGTATCCCCCTTATAAACTTGAAGTTCACCGATCTGATCGCCTTCTTTAATATCAGCTTGCAGATTGGTCAGGGTTTCATCGCCCATGACCTTGGTTTCATCCCATTTAACCGCTTCTTTGTACTGATCTTTAGTTGATTGGGGTACCGCCGTAATAAGTGGTTCATTGGTCTTATATTCCAGCTTATTGCCATCAAAAACATGGTAATTAACCACTTGGGCGACCCTGTTTTTGTCATCTTCTTTGGTCCATTCCAGCAATTGATATTCTTTAACCACCGCATTGATGGTATCACTGGCTTCCTTGAAAAGAACGGTCTGATCGGCATTTAAAATAACGCCAATCATATTTTTATCATTGCCTTCGCCTTCAAAAACCAGACATTTGTTCGCTTCTTCAGTATAGCCGGTTTTTCCGCTGGTTGCATAACCATTGAAAACGGGATTGGTTCCAGCTGACAAATTATTGGCTACCCGATAATCTTCCGACAATTCATTAAAATTTGAGTATAGCATAAGATTGGAATTGTTCCACTTATGTTTGACTTTATTCGTTTGAACCTCATGAACCTTGGATCTGGTCACCGCACTGATGGTTTCATTACCAAAAGCAACTTGAGCTAATTTCAGTAAATCCGCCGGTGTTGTATAGTGATTTTCATTTTGCAAACCGTGTGGATTTGTAAAATTCGAACCGGTCATCTCCAGCTCTTTTGCTTTGGTATTCATAGCTTTGACAAAAGCTTCATACGCTTTCTCTGAGGAGAGCGAATTGTCTCCGGCAATTTTTCGGCCGATATTAACCGCAATGGTTTCGGCTGCATCATTTCCAGATGGCAGCAATAACGCATAAAGAAGTTCGTTTAGTGAAATTACTTCCCCTTCTTCAAGCCCCGCTGTGCTGCTGTCTTCAGCCAAACTGAGAATCTCATCCCCCACGGTGAAATTCTCGGTCAAATCTCCGTTTTCTACGGCAACCAGCGCTGTCATCAATTTAGTGGTACTGGCTGGATAAAATTTATCATTCTGTTTTTGTTGAAAAAGAATGTCACCGCTATTCTTTTCAAAAATGATCACACCTTCATCCGCTCCATAAGTAGGTAAACCTGCTGCTAAAGCGTTGCTTGTAAAAAAAACCAGGCTAAGAATAACCAATAGTCCTATTTTTCTTTTCATAACCTCTCCCCCTCAAAAATCTCCTACTTGATATAACGGGTTTCTTTAAACAATTCCTTTTCTTCGGTGATGGCTTCTTCACTTCCTAAAACACAAATCGCATTTTTAGCAAGGACAGCAGCAACCATTTCAGCATAGCTTTTTAATTGTTCTAAGGAGGTTTCTAAAATTTCATCCCGCTCAGTCTGAAGATCCTCCGTCGTGACGCCACTGAAATAGAAATTGTCTGCTATTTCACCTTTGACAGACGCACTCAATGGCACATCCTTACTGCTAATGGTACCAATAATATATTTTTCAAGTTCTCTTTTTGAAAGATCCAGATTATTGATATAGTCAATGACGCCCTGATAGGCTTCAAAGGTCTTTTTCAATTTGGGATCCCGATACGATCCAAAATATAAATCGCCACTTCGTCCGATGCTCATAAATGCGCCATAAGCACCACCCTGAACTCGAACCTTGTTCCACAAATAGTCCATTGAAAGAATACCTTTTAGAACCAACTGAGAACCGGCGTATTGATAACCTAAATCTCTGATATTATACCCCTGAGACACATATTGAATCTTGGCTGCAGTCAAGAAACCCTCATTGGCAATCTTCGTATCAAACTTAAAGGCATTTTTTACCTCTTTTTTAGATGACAGACCGGATACATAAGGTTTCAGCGCTGCCAGCGTCCGATCCCGGATCGCTTCGGTTCCGGTAATGCTGATAATCGGTTTTTTCTTGATGAACACAATCTCGGCAATTTCAGTTAGTTTTTTTGCCAGTTCTTCAAATTTTTCATCAAAATTTGCTTCCAGATCAGCAATAAACCGGTAAAACTCAATGCCGCCAAACTCTTCGAACAGACGAGCCGACTGGGAGTAATAGGATTGGAGTCGTTGAACCCCAACCACATGTCCGGCGGTCAGGAATTGGGTTTCCTTATGGGTCTTGATCTCCCGGATCATATCGTGAATCAGATTTTTTTCCTGATACTGGGTCTGGGTGATCACATCCGTCATAATACTAATTAAAGTCGGAATGTTTTCAGCCACCGCTTTACCTTTAATATAACAATTTGACGTAAAATCACCATATTGATGAACATCATCATAAGACTCGACCCCAAAGGATAATCCCCCGGTATGAATTTCGATTTCCTGACTCAAGCGGTGGAAATCCATGGTTTTTGTGCTGAGCCCGCCTAATATTTTACACATCAGCGATAAATATTTCAAATCTTCCTGAGGTACATCACTGTAATCAAAATACAGTTTTAAATAAGAGATATCCCCGGTGAATCCCGGATGGAAGAGCAGTGTCGTATCCAAAGCGTTACTCACTTCCATGGGATAGGTTCGGCCCGTTTTGTTAATATCCTCAAGGGACAGTTTGGGTATTTTTTCCAGATCTTCCGGTGAATCTTCTTCATTTTGCTTTTCAATCAGCATCTGCGTTTCGTCCACTAAAGCGTTTAGTTCTTCCGTTGTCAGTCCGGCTTTAAAAGACGCCAGCTTTTCCTCCAGAGCCCGATCGGCTTTTTCTTGAAGGGTATTATCCGGCACAATGGTAACCAGGGATTGATGGGTATTATCAATCAGCAGTCGTTTGATCAGTTTTTCAAAGTATCCATCTTTCCAGCTTTCTTTAAGTTTTTTGAAAACCCATTTGTATTTCAGATAATCGGTGGGTTCATGGCCATAAAGCCAATTGTCCATCATATCGATGCCGTAGATCAGCCCTTTGGGATAAGAGCCGTATTCCCCTTCAATATGAGAAAACTCATGGATATTGATGCCCGCTTCCACACTAAGGGGATCTAAACCGTCTTTAACCAGTTTGTTTAAGACATCATCAACCGTTTTTGTAAATAATTCTGCATGTTTTGCCTCGGTGTTTTTGAGGACAATTGAAAAATAAGGCTGTTTTAATGAACTACTGTAGTGGTAGCTCACATCTTCGGCAATTTTAATATCCAACAAAGCTTCTTTAAGCGGTGATGAATTATTATTGAGTAAGATATGCGAGAGGATATCAAATGCCAGAGCATCCTCATAGGGTAAGGTGTTTCCCAATACCACATTTAGGGCGAGATAAGCCTTATTATCAAGGGATTCTTCCTTGGACACACCATAGCTGGCGGTTAACTGCTCCCGCTTTTCAAATGATTTTTGTTCCGCAATCTCACTATCCACATCCTGTTTTTCAAAGACGTTGAGATATTCGTCATTTAAATATTTCAGATGTGCCCGGACATCGCCATCGCCGTACAGATAAATATAACTGTTGGAGGGATGGTAATACTTTTTATGGAAACCCAGAAAATCCTCATAGGTCAATTCTGGAATCACATCCGGATCGCCACCAGATTCAAACCGGTAGCAGGATTGAGGGTAAAGGGATTCAAATATTTTATTTTGCAGCACTTCTTCCGGATTGGAGAAAGCGCCCTTCATTTCATTATAAACCACCCCGTTATAAATAATCGGATCATCGGCATTTTCAATATGATAATGCCAACCCTCCTGTTGGAAAGTATAGGGGTTTCCGTAAATATTAGGGTAAAAAACCGCATCCAAATAAACATCCATCAGATTCATAAAATCCTTGGC
>JAKLQL010000357.1 GCA_022013395.1 Acetobacterium sp. | reverse complement strand
TTAAATTACTCCAGGAAAACTTTGATAATGTGCCAATCGCACTTGATACAGCTAACATGAAAGCTATTGAAGCTGGTATTCAGGTTTATAACCGATCAAAAGGAAAACCAATCGTTAACTCTGCTGATGCAGGCGACCGTATTGAATATGTAGATTTAGCAGCAGCTAATGACGCTATGGTTATCGCTCTTTGTTCTAAAGAAGGCGTACCAGGTAACAACGACGAACGTATTGCTTACTGTTCAGAATTATTAGAACGCGGTATGGAACGTGGTATGGAACCAACTGATTTATTGTTTGATCCATTATTCATTGTTATCAAAGGAATGCAAGATCAATTAGTTGACGTATTAGAAGCAATCCAAATGATTACTGACATGGGTCTGTTAACTACTGGTGGATTAAGTAACGTATCTAACGGTGCGCCAAAACATATCCGTCCGTTATTAGATTGTGCTGTTTTAGCAATGGCTATGCAATGTGGATTTAGTTCTGCAATCGTTAATCCTTGTGACAAACGATTAAGAGAAACCATTGTAGCTTGTGATATTGTTAAAAATAATATCCTTTATGCAGATTCAGTATTAGAGTTTTAGGAAAGATACCTTTTTAAATAAAAAAATAGGTATTTGAAAATACTCAAAAAAAAAAGAAGCCCCTGACTTCGATTCATCCTTGCTGCACAGGGAAAATGAATTATCAGGAGCAAACAACTATGTATAATGTATCACTCACCTACATTGTATAACATTTAACAATGTTTGTAAAGACTATTTTGATTATTTTTTTTAGATATGATAAATATTTTTGCAAATGCGTAAAAAATATCTTTTATACGAAACAGGTGCGTTGATATAAATTATAAAATTTAGAGAGGTAGAAAAAATATGAGCAATGAAATTTTGAATTACGATAAGGTCGCTGAAGAATCTCTAGCGAAAGCTCAAAGAGATGGCGCAGAAACAATGTGGGATCGTCGTGCTGCACAAAAAACCCAATGTGGTTTTGGAGAAGCTGGAGTCTGTTGTCGGATTTGTGCAATGGGTCCATGTCGAGTAAGTCCAGTTCCT
>JAKLQL010000356.1 GCA_022013395.1 Acetobacterium sp. | reverse complement strand
TCTTTGTCATTTTGGCGGTAATCATCAAGTATTTATCAATGCTGATGGAGCTGGTTTTCAGTAAACAGAAATATACCATCGAGTCGGTGGAAACCATCAGCGAATAAGAGAAATGGAGCGTTTATGAAATCGGACATGAATTATAGTATGTTTTCCTGGTTTGGCTATTTTATGAATTTTGAGGATCGGATTAAAGTTATCGCCGATGCCGGTTTTGAAGCGGCGATGATTTCATGGGAGGACGAAGAAGAACCCTGGGCGATCAGAAAAGAAGATTTTCCCGAGATCGTCAGAAAAAACGGTCTGGAAATTACCAATATTCATGCCCCGTTTATTGGCTACAGCGATATCTGGACGGCCTCCCGAATGGAAATCCAGCCCAAACTGCAGATGTTTAAGGATTATCTCAAAGATTGCCGGGCGTTCGATATTCCGGCGATGGTGATGCACACCAATGATCTGGATGAATTCCAGCCGGATCTGGATAAGGGCTTGGCTTTTTTCTCGGAGCTGGCTGATGCCGCCGAAAAACATGGTGTCAATCTGGCCGTGGAGAATGTCTCCCGCCAGCATCTGCTGGTTTATCTGCTGGACGAAATTGATGCCCCCCGGTTTGGGATGTGCTATGACAGCTCTCACGATTTTCTGGAAGAGCAGAACTGTGGTCGGATTTTAAAAACACACAAGCATCGGATTAAGGCGCTCCATTTATCCGACAATGATTTTCAAGCCGACCGCCATTGGATTCCCGGTGAAGGCAGCATTCCGCTGAATGAGGTGATGGAAGAACTACTGACGGTGCCAACCATCAAAACCATCTCGTATGAGGTACTGGCCAATGAGCAGTGGCGGGAAAAAGAGCCACTGGATTTTGCCCGGGCAGTGCGGGAGAGTCTGGCGTTAAAAGCGGACAAACCACAGCAAAAATAATCAATTGAAAAGTTGCCGATTCTGTGATACACTTCCACTAATATAATAAAAATTGATGAGGAAAGGGGTGGAAGACCCCTACAGCCCCCGCTACTGTAATTGCCAACGCGGTTCTTGTACCACTGTCTTAAGGATGGGAAGGGAGAACCAAGGATGAAGCAAAAGTCAGGACACTCATAATCATTGAAATTCTTCGGTGGGAAGAACAGGATTAAACCTTTTGTTTAGTATCCAGCCTCCACAGGAAGCTGGATTTATTTTTGCAAAAAATGCAAAAAAAATAAAGAAGCAGGAAGAGGAAGAAAGCAAATGAAAAAGAAAAGCATGCAAAGTCTGTTAGTGATTTTTGTCATATTGACCTTGATGGTATCCTTTACTGGCTGTCAACAAAGTAGTGGGACCCAAGTGACTTCGGCAGTTGAAATGAAAAATGGCGCCGTCACGTACCCATTAACGGTTACTGACGATATGGGGAATACGGTGACCATTGATAAGGAACCGCAGAAGATTGTGTCATTGTCACCGGCAACGACTGAAATCCTCTTTGCTGTTGATGCTGGTGACAAAGTTGTGGGACGAACGGATTATGATAATTATCCCGAAGCGGCATTGGCGGTCCCCAGTATCGGCGATTTCAATGCCCCGAATGTGGAAAAAATAATTGCCTTGACACCCGATTTGGTATTGGCTTCCAATTTTATTTCCGATGATATCCGTCAACAGTTGGAAGCAACCGGGGCGAAAGTACTGGTCTTCAGTCCGGTGAGTATTGATGGGATTATGAATGATATTATTACGGTTGGTGAAGTAACAAACACCAATAATCAAGCGGGCCAAGTGGTGACAAAAATGATCGCCGATCGGCAGACGATCATCGACAAGGTCAAAACGGCGGCTGCTCAAAAATCAGTTTTCATTGATGTGGGTGATTTCTTTAGTGCCGGACCCGGTTCGATGCTCGATTCAATGCTGACTGATATTAATGCCAAGAATATTGCCGCGGATGCGGCTACACCATGGCCACAACTGAGTACGGAACAGATTATTACGAGCAACCCGGATGTATATATTTCATTGTATAGTACACCTGAACAGATAAAAGCAACACCCGGTTTTGACAAGATCGCAGCCATTAAAAACAATCAGATTGCCTATTACGAATTTTTATCACCAAACAGTGATTTGGTTCAACGGCCCGGACCACGTATTGTTGAAGGACTGGCGCTCTTGGCAAAAGATGTTTATCCGGAGCTGTTTTCAAAATAAAACAGTCGTTTTGGGGCGGAATCTGTTCGCCCCTGGTTTTTCTGCACTGTTTAGACAGTGAAACCAGGAGTAAGCAGATAAAAATAGAAGCAGGAGCAATTATGAAAAAAAAACTCAAAAAATATGCGTTACCATTGTCCATTGTAAGCTGCATCTTAATCATTTATCTGTGCACCTTGACTGGCATTACGGCAATCTCTTTTGTCGATGCAAATAAAATCCTATTGAATCAAATTTTTCATATCAACGTCGGAATGGAAAATATCAGTGAAGGCGCGATGGCGATTATCTGGAATGTTCGTCTGCCGCGGGTTGTTTTGGCATTTCTTACCGGTGGCGCGTTAGCCCTTTGCGGAGCAGCGTATCAGGGGATTTTCAAAAATCCGATGGCCGATCCCTATATCTTAGGGGTTTCATCAGGGGCCGCACTCGGCGCCGCCATTGGCATTGTGATGAATCTATCCAGTAACTTTTTAGGTCTCAACGGCATTGCACTATTAGCTTTTGCCGGGGCTTTTTTAACAATCCTGCTGGTCTACAATATCTCCCGTGTCGGACGGAAAGTACCGGTGGCGACCCTGTTGCTGAGTGGGATAGCAATTGGACAGTCACTGGGCGCTTTTATGTCCCTATTAATGCTATTTAATAATGAAAGTATGAATCAGATAATTTTCTGGATCATGGGAAGTCTCAATGGAAAAGGCTGGAATCAGGTTATTGTTGTTTTACCATATGTGATAATCGGTTGTATTATTATGCTGACATCAGTGAGAGAGTTAGATATTATGCTTTTGGGAGAAGAAACAGCAACTCAGCTGGGTGTGGATACCGAAGCCCTGAAAAAGAAAATCCTTTTTTCATCATCACTCATCACCGCCGCAGTCGTAGCGGTCACCGGGATTATTGGATTTGTCGGGTTGATTGTTCCCCATATTGTCCGAATGGTGACTGGTCCAAAGCACCGTACCTTAGTCCCCTTTTCGTTGTTGTTTGGCGGCGCATTTCTGATTCTATGTGATACCATTTCACGAACCCTGATGTCTCAGGAAATTCCAGTCGGGATCATCACCGCCGCCTTCGGGGGGCCCTTCTTTGTCTATCTTTTGAGAAAACGTAAGCAAGGGGGTGTCTGAGATGGAACGGTTAATGCCAAGAATCATGCTGGATTTCAAGGATGTGGTATCCGGCTATGGCGAAAAAAATATCCTGCAGGGATTCAACGCCACCATCTGCCAGGGCGAGTTTGTCGGTCTGATTGGGCCCAATGGCACCGGGAAGTCAACCCTGTTAAAATGTTTATCGGGACTGTTGCCGGTGAAATCCGGGGTCATTACCCTGGAAGAAAAGGACAATACCAGCTATACCCAACGGGAACGCGCCCAAATGATTGCGGTAGTGCCCCAGTCCTTTGATATCGACTACGATTTTACCGTTGAGGACATTGTCCTGATGGGAAGAAACCCTTATCTGAGTTATCGGACTAAGGAAAGTCAGAATGATTACACGATTGTGACCGAGGCGATGCGGGCTACCAAGACCCTCTCGTTCAAAAAACGGTTGTATAATAATCTCAGTGGCGGCGAAAAACAGCGGGTGATTATTGCCCGGGCGATTGCCCAGGAACCGGATATCATTCTGTTGGATGAACCAACCTCAGCCCTGGATATCCACCATCAGATTGAAGTGATGGAGTTGATCCGCAATCTGAATTTAAAAAAATCGATGACCGTGGTGGCCGTGCTTCATGATATTAATCTGGCCGCTCGTTACTGCAACCGGCTTATTTTAATGAAAGACGGAAGGGTGATTGTGGACGGTACCCCCAAAGATGTGATTACCGAAGAAAATCTCAAAAAAGTCTATGAGATGAAAATGTTTATTCAGGAGAATAAGCTGTTTGGAAAACCGGAGATTATTCCGCTCCGGGTGATCAAAGAATCAGAAGATTACCGCAGTTTGCGGATTCATGTCATCTGCGGCGGGAACAAGGCTTCCCAGGTACTGGAAGAATTGGAGGCCATGGGTCATCAGGTCACTGCCGGGGTGATCAATCAGGGCAGTGATGACTGGGATATCTGCGATGTGCTGGGGATTCCGATGATTGAAGAAAGCCCCTTTACTGCCATCAGCAGCGAAAAACAGGCAGAAAACCTGGCAGTGATGGCGAAAAGTGATCTGATTCTGATTTCAGATCTGCCCTTTGGCCATGGCAACATTAATAATCTGTTCGGGTTGGAAAACTTGAAGGGTGAAATTTATTTCCACCGGAATTGTCTGAATAATGATTTTACCGAAGGCCAGCTGAAAAAGCAGCTTGAGGTGATTAAAAAGAAAAAGACGGTCAATGAAATCGGTGATCATCAGGAATTTATAAAAATGGTCAGAGAATTGACTCTTATTGAAGAAAAATAATTTCGTATTTGGTCGGGATGCTCTTAGTAGTAACCGGTCAATGAAATTGCTACGATAGATACGCGTCATTGAAAAAGGAGGCAGAATTATGAATTACTTTATGCTGGCTGGAGCCAGCAGCAACGTTGGCAAAACAACCGTCACCATGGGCATCATGGCGGCATTCAAGAAACGGGGTCTGCAGGTAAAACCGTTTAAAACCGGACCGGATTACATCGATCCGATGTTTCATCGCTTTGTAACCGGAGAGCCTTCCATTAATCTGGACACCTGGATGTTGGATGAAGAAACAATTCGAGGGCTTTTTTCCCGGCGCTTGGCAGAAAATGATCTGGGAATCGTCGAAGGGGTGATGGGTCTTTATGATGGCCATAGTCTGGAATCGGATGTCGGCAGCAGTGCCTATCTGTCCAAAACCATTGAAGCGCCGGTCATTCTGATCATTGATGGTCGGGGCATGGCCAAAAGTGCCGCCGCGCTGGTCAAAGGCTATGTGGATTTTGATCCCGACACCAATATTGTCGGGGTTATCATTAATCGCATCTCATCGGAATCGCACTATCATTTGCTAAAAGAAATGATTGAAGCCTATAACGATGTGACTTGTCTGGGGTATTTTCCCAACAATCCCGATATCGTGATGGACAGCCGTCATTTGGGACTGGTACCGGTAGAAGAAATTGCCGATTTCCGGGAAAAGGTGGACAAAGCCGGGGAACTGGCCGAAACCTACATTGATCTGGATAAACTATGGGAAATCAGCATGCACGATCAAGCAGTGATTCCTTTTGCCGATCCCTTTTCAGGCTATGGTGACAAATATCAGGGATTGCGGATTGGCGTGCCCAAAGACCGAGCCTTTAATTTTTACTACGAAGATAATTTCAGCGCCCTGGAAAACGCCGGGGTGGAAGTGGTTACCTTTAGTCCCTTAAATGATACCGCCCTGCCAGATAATTTGGATGGTCTTTATATTGGTGGCGGCTTTCCGGAAATTTTCGGTGCTGAACTGGCTGTCAACACGGCGATGATTGCCGACATCAAAAATAAACTGGAAGCCGGGCTGCCCTGCTATGCCGAGTGTGGGGGTCTGATGTACCTGACCAACTCGATGACCTTAAACAGCGGTGAAACCAATCCGGCTGTCGGCTTTTTTAATGCTGATTCCAAAATGACCAAACGGCTGCAGCGATTTGGCTATGTGAAAATCAATGCCTATCTTTGCGGAAAGACAATTGAAGTACGTGGTCATGAATTTCATCACAGTTTAGTTGAAACCGCGGAAGAACTACCCACCGCCTATGTGATGACCAAAAAAGGCAAAACCTGGACCTGCGGGTACCGCCAGAAAAATGTCCTGGCCGGCTATCCGCACATTCATTTTTACAGCAATCCGCTGTTTTTAACCAGTCTTTTAAGTGCCGTTCTGGAGCATCAAGCGGGGCAGGCATGAAGCGGGTTACGGTTGAAACCCCGGGAACCTGCGGCGAATATATTCAGGGCTGGTATGATGGCAGTCCCTGCCTGGTATCCAGCCCGATTGACCGGTATTCCCGGATTACCATCGCCGAAGGCCCGGGGAATCTGAAAAAGTTAAAGCCCAAAACCCAAAAACAGGTCGAAGCGGTTTTTCGGCGCTTTGCAATTCCCCAGCCGGAAATGGAGCATCTGCATTTTACCATGGACAGCGACATTCCCCTGGAAAAAGGGATGGCCAGCAGCACCGCTGACATTGCCGGAATGGCCGCCGGGCTTTCCGCTTATTTTGGTTTGGATCTGACTCAATGTGATATCGGCTCGCTTTGTACCGCCATTGAGCCGTCCGATAATCTGATGTTTGAGCGTTTGAATCTGTTTAATCACATCAATGGTTCGGTATTAAAAAAATTTGATGGCACTGTGGAAGCGGATATCCTGATCATTGATTTTAATGGCGGGATTGATACCATGACCTTTAACGAAACTCAGGATGACTATTCTCCAGCTGATTTAGAAACTTTTGCCGAAATTGTCGCTCAATTTGAAAAAGGGGTTCGCACCAAGAGTCTCAAAGACATTGGCGACGCCTGCACCAAAAGTGCCATCCTCAACCAGAAACGGTTAAAAAAGAACTATTTGGATTGTCTGATCAGTCTGTCCCGGGATTTTGGCGGATTGGGAACCGTCATCGGCCACAGTGGTACGGTGATCGGGATTATGTATGACAACGGCGATTTTCAGGAAGATGGTTTTATCAAAGCATTAGAGCAGTATATTCCTGAGAATGCCTATGCCGAACTATACAAAAACCGCCTGATTCCGGGCGGCATAAAAATTACCACCGACCAGGTGTAAATCATATATTATTAGTAAATAAATACAAAAATGCATTCAAGAAAGTG
>JAKLQL010000355.1 GCA_022013395.1 Acetobacterium sp. | reverse complement strand
GAGACCGTATGGTTTTCTTTTATCGTTTTTAAATCCAAAGAACACCGAGATGAGGTCAATGCGAAGATGATGGAAGAAATGGGCAAACAAATGGAAGGACAGGAAGACATGTCGATGCCTTTTGACATGAAGCGAATGGCGTATGGTGGTTTTCAAGTTGAAGTAGAAGGCTAGGTGTTCAATTTATCGATTTAATGACATGGGAATGACATGGGAATGACATGGGGACGTTTCGTTTGTCATATTAATAAAAATAGGGTATATTGCAAAATAACAACTGGAGGCGAGCTCAGAAATGGCAAGACAGACACGGGTTAAAAGCAAAACCGGAATTTACCAAAAACCAAATGGTGTGATGCACAGCTTACTGATATGCTGAAACAGAACAGCGAATATCAGAATCTGGGCGAACTGTCTGCAGAAAAGCGAAACCGGTTGATCCGACAGATTCAGCAGGAAACTGGCAGTAGTATCCGTCAATTAAGTCGGGTCCTGGGACTGCGTAAGATGATAGTGGAACAGGCATTAAAGCGATAAACATGACAAACGAAACGTCCCCTTAGCATATGTAATTATGAGGTTAACATGATTAGAAAATTCGAAACTAAAGATTTATTGGAAGTTATGGAATTATGGCTTTCAGCTAATATTCAGGCGCAGTTGATTAATACGATTGATCAAGGTGTCGAAAAATTTGTTTCCGCGATAATCAAGCACTTATAATAAAAAATCTAGGTTGCCTATGCATGATATAGAAGGGGAATGAACATGCCGAAAATGAGAAAGATGCTCAGTGACTGGAAAGCACCTTACATTCAATCGCTGATGATGTTGATTGAAACACAGAGTAAAGAAACCCTTGCAAACTGGGCAATTGCTTATTGCGAAGCGGTGATGCAGCCCTTGTGGGAGCGGGACTACCCGGATGATTTGCGACCACAACAGGCTTTAGAGGCAGCCCGAGAATGGCTGGCAGGGACAATCAAACTGCCCCAGGCAAAAAAGGAAATCCTTGCCTGCCATGGCGCGGCCCGTGACGCCGAAGGAAATCCGGTGGCTCAAGCGGCGGCGAGGGCGATCGGTCAATCGGCATCGACCATTCATTCAGCCCAGCATTGTATTGGTTTGGCTTTCTATGGGGCCTTGGCAGTCGCCTATGATCAGCTCGGGACAGCGGCAAGCTGGGAAGAAATTGAACAATGCGCCGCCGCAGAATGTGGTCGGATCGAAGCCGCTTTGCGTAGCATCGCAGTGGAGAATGAACCGAACCCGGCGAAAATCAACTGGAACTGCTAAATTGGACAAAAATGGAAAGGGGGAAAAGATGCGATTCAAGGAAGGCTATCATCTCTACGCGTTAATCACGATTGGTTGCTGGTTGCTGTCTTATGTTCTGACCGCGGTCGGCTTTATTCACGGGGCCATGAATACTGATAATGTGACCTTCAGTCGCGAAACAATCGATCATGATCCCTATAAATACATCTTGTGGAACGTGATTTTCAAATGAATCGCGATTTAAAAACAAACATGGAAGCGATGAGGATGATAAACGTGACAGCTCTTTGTCATCAAAAGTCGCCTAACTAAAACGAAGGAGAGGAATAACCGATGGACACAGTTGAGCGTTTTGTTAAAGCTCAGGAAGAAAGCTATGTGCAGGCACTCCAGGAAATTAAAAATGGTCGCAAGCGCAGCCATTGGATGTGGTATATTTTTCCCCAGCTTAAAGGGCTGGGCAGGAGTGAAACGGCCAGGTATTATGGCATAGAGAATCGGCAAGAAGCAAAGGCGTACATGGCGCATCCGGTGCTGGGTTCGCGGTTACTGGAGATTTCCGGGGAACTGTTGAAGCTTGAGTTGAGTGATGCCAATGCGGTATTTGGCCGACCCGATGATTTGAAGCTGAAATCATCAATGACTTTGTTTTATCTGGTCGATGGTAATCCGACGTTTAAGGCAGTGCTGGATAAATATTTTGGTGGCGAGATTGATGAAGTTACGGCTGATCAACTAAACACGTGAGAAATGAATGCTTATGACGAAAAGTCGCTGTGTCACATCGTTAGGGTTTCTTTTTACCATCGTCGATAATTACGATTTCCAGATAATCAAACCAGAAGGATTCAATAAACGGGTCATTATGGAAAGCGGTTTTAGAAATCGGATTAAGGTTTTTAAGCAATATTATTTATAATATGACGTTATGCTGTCATATTAAAGATGGTACAATTAATTAAAAATGTAGGTAAGGGAGAAATAAAGATGGCCAGACCAACAACGAAGCCCAGCTTGATGGCGGACGCAGCTAGTAATTATGAAAAACTGAATCGGCTGATTGATTCAATGACCGAAAAAGAGTTATCGATCGCATTTGATTTTTCAGATGATGATCGAAAAAAAGAAGCCCATTGGGGAAGAGATCAGAATCTTCGAGACGTTCTGGTACATCTATATGAATGGCATCAACTTGTTTTGAATTGGGTGGATTCCAATATGAATGGAGACGATAAACCTTTTTTGCCGGCCCTGTACAACTGGAAAACATATGGAGCGATGAATGTGGCTTTTTTTGACAAGCACCAGAACACCTCACTGGATCAATCCAAAGAAATGTTTGAAAAATCACATCAGGATGTTCTAAAGTTAGCGGACACCTTTACAAATGAAGAACTGTTTACAAAAGGTACCTATAAATGGGTTGGCGGAAGCACCTTGGGTTCATATTTTGTAAGTG